>JABXHP010000176.1 GCA_013373575.1 Oceanospirillaceae bacterium
CGTGCTCGCTGCCAAAGTTGGCTTCGCCAAAAAATCACGCATCCAACGTGCGCGTGAATGGTTTACCCACCGCATCCAGCTGTTTTATGTGCGTATGCTGATTAAAGCCCTGCGCCGCCCCTTCCTCGCACTGCCTCTGGCGGTACTGCCCTTTATCGCGGCAGTGGGTGCGCTCGGTCAGGGTTATATCAAGATGGACTTTTTTGCATCAGACCCAATGCGACTCTTCTACGTCAACGTCGAGATGCCTCCTGCCACACCAGTCGCTCGTACCATGGAGCTGGTCGCTAAGGTTGAGGATCAGGTGCGCAAGCACGTTAATGAGGGTGAGGTGCGCGAAATGGCCGCCTACGCCGGTCAGATGTTTACGCAGACTGAACCGCGTATTGGCGAGCACTACGGCCAGATTCTGGTGGGGCTAAATCCGAAAGCAGACTCCTTGCGTGAAGTCGATGAGATGATTGAGGCGATGCGAGCTGATGTTACCTCGGTAGTCGGGCCGGTGCGCATATCCTTCTTGCGCATGGCCGGTGGTCCTCCGGTTGCTAAACCCATCTCAATTAAAGTGCGAGGCGACGACTATCAGGAGTTGCGCCAGGTAACGGATGAGCTGATCGCGATTATGCAGACCAACTCAGACTTCATTGATATCGAAGATGATGCAGCTCGTGGTCGCTATGAGTTGGAGCTCGAACTCAATACGGATGCAATCAATAGAGCCGGCCTGAACCCGGTTGATGTGCGACGAACTTTACGTCTTCTGGTCGATGGTGAGATTGTTGCCAGTATGCGGGATCAGGGCGAAAAGCTGGATGTCCGTGTGCGTGCGCTGCCTGAGTCTCGCCCGACGCTCGAGCGTCTCTTGAGTTACCGTATGCCGCTGGCCGGTGGTGGTTCTATTCCACTGTCTGAACTGGTTGAGCAAGAGCGCCGTCAGTCCTTGGGTAACATTCGGCACTACAATTTCCGCCGTGCGATTACGCTCGAGGCGGATCTGGTGGAAGGTGGTTTAGATACCGTTGCCGCTAACGCATATGTGCTGGAACGCTGGAGTGCTATTGAGGCCCAATACCCCAATATCGACCTCGACTTCTCTGGTGAACTTGATGATATACAGGAGAGTCTCGACTCAATCGCGGTGCTCTTCCTCTTCGGCGTAGGGCTGATGTATATGATCCTCGGCACGCAGTTCCGCAGCTACTGGCAGCCGCTGATGATCTTGGCAACTGTCCCTATGGCATTCACTGGAGTCGTGTTGGGTCTGATTCTGACGCAAAATCCTCTGAGTTTGTTTACCCTTTATGGTGTTGTAGCGCTTGCAGGTATTGCCGTAAACGCAGCAATTGTTCTAATCTCCGCGGCGAACAGTCGACTAGAGGCGGGTATGAGCTTAATGCATGCAACCCTCTATGCTGCGCGCCGTCGTGTGATCCCGATTATGATCACTACGTTAACGACCATTGCGGGTCTCTTCTCTCTTGCGGCAGGTCTGGGTGGTGACTCTTTGATCTGGGGGCCGGTGGCAACGTCGATTGTTTGGGGGCTGGGCTTCTCCTCAGTACTGACACTGTTTGTGATTCCGTTACTCTACCGTATCAGTATGCGCGGCACCGCGAAGCGAATAGCCCAGCAGAGAAAGTAGGTCGGGCCCGAGCCCGAGTGTGATGCCCTCTAGTTGGGGGCATAGGTAGATCGATAGCGAGCAACGATGAAAACTCAAATAGAGACGCTGACAAAATATCTGGATCAACTGCCAACAACTGGACGCCAGTTAGTGGCTGTAGTTGGCGCGCCAGGGGCTGGAAAGTCTACCCTGGCTGAGGCGGTAGTAGAGCATCTCAAGAGTACCGGGCGTAAGGTCCAACTGGTACCTATGGATGGTTTCCATCTTGATAATGGGATTCTTAATTCGCGCGGCCTTTTTGCTCGCAAAGGTGCACCACAGACCTTTGATGCTGCAGGCTTTCTCTCTATGGTTAAGCGTCTGGTTGAGGGTGAAGAGGTTATTGCACCCACCTTCGATCGTGCGCGTGATATCTCGATAGCTGGCGCTGTTGAGGTTCCTGCCGATGTGGAGCTGTTGGTACTGGAAGGTAATTACCTGCTGCTCGACCAGCCGATTTGGCGCGAGCTGAAGCAGTACTGGGATCTCTGTGTCTACCTCGACGTGCCTATTGAAGAGCTTGAGCGCCGTCTGATTCAGCGCTGGTTGGATCATGGGCTGGAGCAGACTGCTGCTGAAGCGCGTGCGCGTGGCAATGACTTGGTGAATGCTCAGCTTGTTTGTGAGCACTCACTAGCTGCGGATGTCACCATTCAGAACTATTGAGTGCGTAAGTAGGAGCACGATTCATCGCGCGATTGCTCATAAATCGCTCGGTAGAACTGAGCTCCTACTTCGCTTCCTTACCGATGCATCAAAACGGCATCGGATACTTACGCCAGACTGCCATAAAGTCAGCCAGCGCATCATCGCTTAGCGGCATGTCGAAGGCGGCAATGTTCTCTTTCAGCTGAGCCATAGAGGTCGCCCCGATTATTGTTGAGGTGACGCCATCAACCTGATCACACCAGGCAAGTGCCAGCTGCGAAGGGGTGTAACCGTGCTTTTTCGCTACCTCAGCGTAGGCCGCAATGGCCTCGTGCGCTGTGGGTGTATTACGATGAAGCGACGCCGGGTTGGAGATACTCCAGCGCGTACCCTCAGGTACGGCACCATTGGCGTACTTACCACTCAGCATCCCGCCAGCGAGTGGTGACCAAGGTAGGTAAGCCACCTCTTCGTGCACACAGTTCTCAACTAGGAACGGCCAATCTTTAGTATGCAGTGGGCCGAACTCATTTTGAATCGATACGAGGCGCGGAAGTTCATGCTGCGCGCTCAGTTTTAGGTAGGTATTGATACCCCAAGTGGTATCGTCCGACAGACCAAAATGGCGAATTTTTCCCGCTTTAACACACTCGCCGACACCGCGCAGAATATCTAGCATCTGCGCCTCATGCTCCGCTGCGTTGATGTCGCTGAAGCGGAAAAAGTTTGGCGCATGTTTACCGAAATGCGGAGAGGTGCGATTTGGCCAATGCAGTTGGTAGAGATCAATATAATCTGTCTGAAGGCGCTTTAGCGAGTTGTCTACAGACTCTATGATCGCTTTCCCTGTTATTGGGCCACCATTGCGTACCCACGAGAGACCAGGGCCAGCAATTTTGGTAGCGATGATCATCTCCGAGCGTCGTTCTGGGTTGCGGGCTAGCCAGTCGCCGATAATGGTCTCAGTCGTGCCGTAGGTGTCTGCCGTTGGTGGAACAGCATACATCTCTGCTGTATCGAAGAAGTTGATACCGACCGATAGTGCATGCTCGATCTGCTCATCTGCCTCTGCCTGATTGTTCTGTCGACCCCAAGTCATGGTTCCCAAGCAGATGCGCGAAACTTCCAGACCGCTGCTACCCAGTTTGCTGTACTTCATTAAAGACCTCTCACGTAAAAAAGCGACTGATTCAGTGTTATACCTTGGTTCAGGCAGGTGTAAAAGAGATTACGTTGAGTACCTTTTGTTGGAGCGGAATAAATAGATGCAGTGCTAAGGCGAGATGGCTGATTAAAAGCTTGAATGAGCTGAAATTAAACGGACTCTCCGGCAAGGAGGGCCCGTTACGTTAACTAGAAAGAGTACAAAAACGCGAGAGCCTCGTAAGGGTGAAGCTCAACGCTAGCCTCCATTTTAGATCGCGGGTCATAGT
Organism: Oceanospirillaceae bacterium; assembly: GCA_013373575.1. GTDB lineage: Bacteria > Pseudomonadota > Gammaproteobacteria > Pseudomonadales > Balneatricaceae > Marinobacterium_E. The sequence continues at coordinate 3,745 of JABXHP010000176.1, forward strand.
TGCAGATCAGTGTCTCGCCTGCACCAACCAGAGTTTTATCAAGTAGCGCAGTTTGCGTCTGATCACTGAAGTTCGTGAGTACTAGCATTCGACGGCCATACCATTCACGCAGATATGCCAGTATGATGGGGTGCTCGTCCAG
>JABXHP010000016.1 GCA_013373575.1 Oceanospirillaceae bacterium
AGGTTAAGCCCCTGCTGAAGTTTCTCTTCGATCTGCTGTTCAACGCTCATACTTGCCTCAATATCCTTTGTGTCAGTCACTTTTGCGCTCCTCCTTCGCGAGCTCATGGAAGCGACTGTGTATACGGCGTGTAACATACCAGACTCCGCCAAGAATTACCGGTACAGAAATACCGGTCACCAGGCTTTTATCGAACTCAACGCCACTACTCGCCAGTGCATCTGTGAGGTACTTTACTAGGCCGACCAGATAATAGCTGATCGCCGCGACTGAGAGCCCCTCTACCGTGTGCTGCATCATCAGCTGAACCTTTGAACGGCGATCCATTGAACCGAGGAGTTCGCGGTTCTGGTTCTGTATAGCCAACTCTACCCGTGTACGCATCATCACTGAGGTTCGATGAATTCGAGTGGAGAGATCATCCAAGCGCTTCTGCATCGTCTCACTCGAACGTACCGCGGGTGTTAGCCGCCGCGTTAAGAACTCCCGCATCGTCAGATGGCCAGAAACCTCGTCCTCACGCAATTCATCAAGGCGCGTAAGCATAATATCGTGGTAGGCGCGCGTCGCGTTCACCCTAAAGCTGGTGCGGGCACGATGTGCCTCAATTTCTGCTGCCATGTCGGTTAACTCACGCAGGATATTTGAGTCATCATCGGTATTCTCTGCCAGACGCTGAGTCAAGGAGACCAGACGTTCATCCATCTGTGCCAGCAGCGGCGAAAGCGCGCGCGCATCGGGAAACCCAAGCAGCGCCATCATGCGGTAAGTCTCTACCTCGATGGTGCGCTGTACCATGCGCCCAAGCTGGGTATCAGAGAGTGAGCGGTTAAATACTAAAAAGCGTCCATAGCCGCCCTCATGCAGCCTAAAGCTAGTCCACACCTGCGCTTGCCCGTCCATTGGCGCACTACCCACCAGCATCTGATCGTTAAAGGCTCCACGCACATCATTTGGAGCCGGCATTGGTTCCGGTTCGGCATCCACTCGCACATGAAACGCCGCCACGACTGTACCGGGCATCTTCTCTAGCCAGCCTTGTGGCAGGCGATCCAATGCGGTTTTAGCAAACGGCTGGTCGAGCTTAGTTGCAGAGCCATCAGTGAGTGTGAGGCTGGTAAACTCCAGATGGCGCTCCATGCGCACATCAAAGCTGCCGATCGAGAAGGAGTTAAGCGCACCTGATGAGACGCTATGGTCAGCGCCAAGCTCGCTGGAGAGCTTCTGCAGGTGCTCAGTCTGTGCCTCTTTGATGGACTCATCGCTCAGCAGCGCCAGATGTGTGATCGAAGTGCCATTGCTGATGGTGCGAAAGGGACGTGAGTGCAGCTCGTTAATTAGAGCGCCACGCTGCGAATGCCAGCTCAGTCCGATTTCAGGTTTCGTTGTACTCATTCTCTGCCTCAACCTTTTAAGTTTGCTTGCATCAGCGTCCGGGTGCTCAGATCAAAGGTCATTAGCTGGATATCCAGATCGAACCACTGCTCAAACAGCTCTAGCGTCAACTCCGCTGGCCAGTGATCGCCAAACTCATCCCAGGCTTCGAGTTCGTTTTTGAAGATAGTTCGCCAGTGCTCATTAATTGCGTCAACAAAGTCCTGCTCCTGCTCAACTTCATCAATGAGGTAGAGCATCGCCTCTTGACGCAACTGATCGAGTGAGGGGGCATCTGACGAGTGCCCTGCAAGCCAGTCGGCGAAGGGCTGGCGCGGTCGAATCGATAAACCGGAGCGGTTAAGTAGTTTCATCTGTTATCCTAGGGGCTTAATGCCAAACTATTAATAGTTATAACCTTATTACAAATACACCTCTAAAGCGATGATGATTCCAATTTTGCCTCAGCTTGAGAGGCGCCAGCAGTGGATCGACTTTTTTCAACGCGAACGTCCCTACGCGCAGATACGCGAGCCGAACTGCCGAGTAGACCTGCAGACCACCTTCCTTCAGATCACTCGTCTTGGTGAGCAGCCCCTGCGGTTCACCCTCGGCTCCAAAACTACGCTCGAGCCTGTGTGGCAAATTATCAGCCGCTGTAATTGGTCTTTACAGACAATTTTGGATGGACTCGATGGCGTAGAGAGCAGCACTGCGGTGCGTGATCGGCCAATTGCACAGTGGAGTCCGGATCTTAGTGTGCGCCGTTCAATACCACGTGATCAGCATCTCTATGCTGAAGCCCCACTGGGCACTTGGCCAAAACCGAACCTATCTAAAGAGATTGAGCAGATTGACGCCGTGCGCTCGCTTATAGCCTGGGGCAAATTTAATGACTGGAAGTCGGCGCTTACGCCTACGCAGTGGCTGCTTGCCTCGACAGAGTATGCTCTGGACTGGGAAATATCTAAAACATCGGATGGGCGCTGTAAGGTGATCCACCCCGAGGTACCCACTGCGCGGTTTGATCCAAACCTATAAATGAGTGCGAAGAGACGAGGCGTGCAAGCGCCCCGTCTCGCTCTGACATACCGAGGCTGGGCGGTTATAGGTCGAGTTCGGAGGTGACAGGTTCTGCGCCACCAAACTCATCTTCATCCAGATCCTCTTCAGCCATCAGTTTCTTCGGGCTATCTGATGCCAACAACGCTTTTCCCAGATCTGTAGGAAACTCAACGTCCACATCAACAACGCGGCCATCACGGCAGACGTTAACAATGGTGTCCATACAGGTTGAGAGCAGTGAGTACTTCTCATCGGGTGCAGCAATAATGGTCTGTAGACCCAGGTCACTCATAAAGCCGAGTGATGTTACGGTGTTCTCAGAGTCGAGCTTGTTGAACGCCTCATCAAAAACCGACAGGCTAAAGCCACCCACAGGTTTGCCATCACCGCCCTCTTTTAGACGGTAAGTAGCACCCAGAGCTGCAGCCATGGCGACATAGAATGGCACCTGGTGCTCACCACCGGAACCGGTCTTGATACGCTGCGTCAATGTCGTCTTGCGGTTGCCATCAAGATCTTTTACCACCAACTCAAAGTTGTAGAAGTTACGGTAGTCCTGCAGCAGGCTCGATTCTCCCTCATCCTTGAGCACATCGTGGATACGCTCGAGTGCCGTTTTATGGCGCGTATCTTGATCGAACTTCATATCAAAGAGCGAACCAACATTGGCCGAATCTAAGCTGGTGTAGGCCTCTACCAGCTCCAGAATCTCTTTAAGTTCTGGGTTTGGCGTCATCTCGAAGCTGTACATCTCCTTATGGAACGGACGATTCTTCAGGTGCGAGTTGAGTTCGCGGATAAGATCACGGATCTTGTTAATCTGATCGTTGAGATGAGCCACAAAGTCAGAACGGAAAGCGGACTCCGCCTCCATACGCGCACGCTCAGCCTTGGCGGTGTACTGCGCCAGCTCAGACTCACGCAGCGAATCAACTGTCTGGTTTACGTAGGCTTCCAGCTCAGCATGAGTTGAGTCGGGGCCGATCTTATCGAGATCCTGATGACTCATGCCGCCACCATGGTGACGCGCCTTGTACTGCGCAACACCATCGCGTACGCCGTTTTTCTTCTTCTCGTGCAGCGCTAGCTCAGACTGCGCCTTCTTCGCCGCTTCAAAAATGATTCGCTCAAGCTCGCCGCCACAGCTCTCGTCGAGGTAGTCGCGCTTCTCTTGCGCAGACTGAGCATCGAACTCTGCGTCAGCTTCACACTTGGAACGTGCCTCTGCGTGCTCACCGAGATCCTTCTCCAGAACCTCAAGCTGGGCACCATCTTTGATGAGGCCTGTACGCGCCTTCTGCAGCTTATCCATCAACTGCTGCTGACGTTGCTCAGTCTCTTTCTGTAGCTGCGCTAGGTCAGCAATTCGCTGCTGGATACCTGAGTCGTCATGGTTACGCAGATCGGTAATTGTCTGCTGATGCCCCTCTATTTGGTGCGTCAGCTGTTTACGTTGCTGCACCAGATCAAACACCTTCTCATTAACCTGCGATAGCCCACCATCGAGGCTGATTAGAGCGTCACGCAGCTTCTCTAATGACTCATGCTG
>JABXHP010000393.1 GCA_013373575.1 Oceanospirillaceae bacterium
ACCGAAAATGATCCGTATGTTGGATCAGTGTGGCCACTGGCAATTGCATATGTGTATGGACCAGTACCGCCGGAAGGCGCCAATGTTGTTGTAAATTGGTTCGATGGGGTAACACCAGCATATTGATCATCAGCCAAAATATCGGCAGCGCTAGCTGTCAAAGAGAAATCTTGCACATTGATCGTTAAAGTAGTTGTAGAACGGTCACCATCGGCGTCTTCAATGGTGTACACAAAGACATCCTGCACGTTCGTCGAGATACTGTTCGGATTTGACGTATATGTGTACGAGCCGTCAGCAAGAAGTACTAAGGTGCCGTGGTCCCCTTGAATCGAACTGCCGATACCAACCGTAACTTCGGTGGTTGTATCAGGCGTAGAGCCATCTGCTCGAACACCTACAACAGCTCCCGCGGCGCGGGCACCATCAGCGCCGAAATCGTCAGCATTGTCATCGCCGCTGTCGATATTAACGTTACCCTGAACGGTTCCGCCTTCTGCCACTGTGTTTGCATCAGCAACAGCAAAAGGGACGTCGTCCGCAATCGCGACCTTCACTGTGTTGGTAATACTGTTGCCGTACTGGTCGTAAACAACGTATTGAATGGTGTCGTACAAAGCGCCGGTATGATTCTGCGCACCAGAAAGGGTGTACTCAAATGTGCCGTCATCATTGATTTTCAGCGTACCATACGTACCGGAGTACTCTTTGAATGTCTCGCCGGTATCTACAGGGTAACTTGTCGTACCATCCCCTTTTGACGGTAGATCACCAGAGGCCACTGCTCCATTTGCACTACCTAAATCAGCTTCATTAACTGTAGCTGTGGTTTCCGTTGGCATCAGAATCGGAAAACCGTCGCTGTCATAAGCGTTATTCGAGTCTTGCGAGAAAATAGTTAGGTAGTCGTTTCCAACGTAACCGTTGGTTGGAGTGTAAACTAGCGTGGCGAGTATCGCGTTGATTTCAGCTTGTGTTCCGCTAATTACAACATCGCTAGTTGTATCTCCGGTAACCGCACCTGCCAGAGTTGCATCTACATCCAGGGTTCCGTGATCTACGTGCAGTGTAACGCTAGAGAGGTTGCCATCCACGTCAGTTACCGACAGCAAATCGCTTCCGCTAAAGGTGTAGCTATTACCCGTTACAGTAACTGCGCTCGGGTAGTCGTTAACCGGCGGCTCATTTTCGCCATTAATCGTGAATGTCAATGTCGCGTCAGACCAGCGCCCCTGTGAATCCTCCATTCGATAAGTAAACACTTCTGTAGCCGACTGACCAACCGGCAACGCAATCAGCGCAGCATTAGATGAATCAATGCTGTAATCGAATGTACCATCAGCATTAATCGTCAGTGTTCCGTATGTGCCCGTTAAAGTAGCGCTCGGACTCACATCGGACGATCCGGGCAATGATGTCAAAACATGATTAGTGCTGTTATCAAGGTCACCTTGCACTACTTCGGTAACGGTCTTCGTATCATCAGCATCAACATCTGAATCATTCAAAAACACCTGCCCAGTGATGGCTGGGCCACTCACCGTACCAGTCAAACCATTTTCATCAGCAGCTATTGGGGCGTCGTTTGCCCCAGTAATTCGAATCGTCAGATTAGCAAAATCGTAACCCGCGCCTGAAAGCGTGTTTGTAACAACATATCCGAAGACCTCATCTACAACGTCGCCCTCATCAAGTGCATCTACTGCTGATACCATCGACGAGATTTCTCCCGCCGTTAGTCCTAAACCCGACAGATCTGCCGAATCCGTTGCCATTTGATAATCGTACGAACCGTTAGCGCTGTTTAATACCAAATAGCCATACTTACCGACTAAAGTGAAATTACCGCTTCCATCAGCAGTATTGGTTGCCCTAACCAAGTTACCATCTTGGAACGAGAGGGCTGTGACGTAGTTACTACCCGTTACTCCCGCTGAACTGTTATATGTCTCTTTATCGTTAGCAAATATGTTGCCGCTAATTAGATCATTACCGGCGTCTAGTGTTGTTTCGGTGTAGTTCGAGTCAGTACCGACCTCATCAGCAGTAACGAGATCATCAGTAGCTATCGGGTCATTTGTGCCTGAACCATAGACATTGATTGTCAGCGTCGCTTTACTCTGAGTTCCAGCAGTATCCTGCATGGTATAGGTAAACTTGTCCTGGGCAACCTCACCTTCACTCAGGGCGACGTTGTTGGCAGTCGGTGTATATGTATATGAACCGTCAGCATTGAGTAGTAACAAACCATACTCACCTAGAATGGAAGTACCGGCGCCACTAGCAGCACTGAAGGACAGAGACGCTGATGAAAGGGTTGTCGAGCTGTTAATATCAACACTTTCGAGATCGCCATTCGTGTCGTAGGTTACTTTTGTAACAACTGTTCCCGCAGCGAGACCACCGCCAGAGACTGTCATACCGACGGCAATGCTACCCGTGTAATTCGTCAGATCGACTGTACTGGTGCCTGTAGTAGCGAGAGTAGTGATCTGAGTTTCTTTGTAGGCTGCTCCTTTCGCGCTGTTGGCAAAACCAAGAATTTTTCCATCAAGATTTGAATAATTAGCAACCGCGCTAGAAAGTGTGAAGGTTTTGTTCACTGTATCGATCGATGTGACTGTAATGGCGGTATTACTGGAATCTGTTAAAAGAGTTGCGTTCTTCGAGTCATCATCAATAGTCTGATTGTCATCATAGAAAACAAAGTAACCAACGCTTACGTTGTTAGGCAGTTCCGAAAAACTCAGCGTCGAGACACCAGAACCCGCATTAGCCGTTGTCCCCTCTGCTGCCCCAGAAATAGTCGATCCAACTATAGTTTTGGAATCATTCGCGTCAACATCAGTGTCATTATCGAGAACATTTCCAATAGCAATAACACCGAGCAGATCTGTTCCATCGACATACTGGTCTACCGCATTCGTCTCTATCGACTCTTTCGCATTGTTTGAGTCATCCGCAGCGAGCGGTACGTCGTTAGATCCGACGATCTTAATGGTTAAAACTGCAGTAGCCGTTCCACCGTTTCCATCCGAAATAGTGTACGTAAACTTGTCGGACAACGCAGGATCCGTACGCAGAAGTGCATCCACGGCAGCATTGGTATTGTCTACCGCGTAAGTGTAAGAACCATCTGCATTGATTGTTAATGTACCGTATTGACCGTCGACATTTACTGCACTACCAGAGACCGCAAAGGTAGCCCCGGTATCCGCTTTAATCTCAGTTAGAGTTATCGTATCGCCATCAGCATCGGTATCCGCTGTATCTCCGTTAGCGCCATTCAGAATTACGTTACCTGTGGCATTTACCGTTGTTGTTTCAGCATTCCCAGAAATCAAATGAGGAGAGACGTTTTCGTCAGTTCCAGCCTCAACTGCCGCGCCGCCAGCAGAACCGTCTAAGACGGTGACATCAGAAGTATCGTCGTTAGCAACAGGGGCAGTATTCACCGGCAATATGCTATTGAGCGCATTATCTACTCGGTCTGAAGAGGAGCCGATCTTGTAGTAGGTCGTGTACGTCGTTCCGGTTGCACCGGTTAAAGGATTGGTCGTTGTATAAGTAACGGTCTCTTCAGTGCGGGCTGCATCAAACTTAGTCTGATCA
>JABXHP010000150.1 GCA_013373575.1 Oceanospirillaceae bacterium
AGGAAGGATGCGAGTACGGTATCGAGCAGCAGGTTAATTTGCGCAACCGAAACACCGAAGAGCGCTGGCAGCATCAATTTCAGAATTCGCCGAACACCCTCATCCTTCCACCCCATCTGCGGCTTTGGCAGCAGCGTTAAGCGCGCAAGAAACGGCAGCTGAAACGCTAATTGCACTGCGCCAGCCATGAACACACCCCACGCCAGGGCCATAATGGGCTGCTCGAACAGTGGGCTGAGGAAGACCGCCGACCCTATCAAGCAGATATTCAGCAACACGGGGGTGAATGCGGGTACAGCAAAGCGCTCGTATGAGTTGAGGATTGAACCGGCAAAAGCGGTTAGAGAGATCAGCATCAGATAGGGAAAGGTGATGCGTAGCATCTCTGCCGCAAGCGGGAAACTCTCTGAGCCTGACATATAAAAGCCCGGCGCAAAGATCATCGCTAGAACTGGCGAACCAGCACTTCCCAGAAGGGTAACCAGCAGCAGCACTGACCCCAGACTGCCGGCTGTACGATTAACTAAGACCTGTACGGCAGTGAGGTCACGTTGCGTACGGTACTCTGAGAGCACGGGTACGAAGGCCTGAGCAAAAGCGCCCTCGGCAAACAGTCTGCGCAAGAAATTGGGAATTTTAAACGCTACGAAGAAAGCATCCGAGGCGCCGCTAGCGCCGAAATAGCCGGCTACTACAACATCACGCACCAGACCAAGCACGCGAGATAGCATGGTCATGATTCCAACAATAAGGCTTGAGCGCAGCAGTCCTGCAGGTTGGTTTTTCGGCTCGCTCACTTGGGGTCCTTAAGGTGTTGAATTTGGCGATCTGTACTGAGGCGCCAAGAGAAAAAATTCAAGACAGGCTCGGGTACATCCCTGTAACGCTTCGCATTTTACATCCTTGTAAAATGAGAGTCTTGAATTGTTTCTCCTGGCACCTTCTCCGCTGATTAATCTTAAGCCTACGGTAGTTGAATTCTGATCGCCGAGTAGTTTCAAAGAGCTTTTAAGGGTTAACTACTTCAACGCACTTGAGCCGTTATGAGTTCTTCGAGGCTCGCAGAGCTAGGCTATCGAGGTATGAGCGAAGTGTGCGGCGCTAAATACAAAGAAAACCCACAATCTTCCTTGACATCAAAGCCCGAGATAGGAATAATTTCGCATCCGAATTTGAGGTGTCTTTCGAGAAGCGCCCCATTGGTATTTTTCAACTAATTTTAAAGGAGCCGGACCGTGGCAAATTCCGCAGGATCCCGTAAACGTGCTCGCCAGGCGGAGAAGCGTCGTCAGCATAACGCTAGCCTGCGCTCCATGGTACGTACCTACATCAAGAAAGTTCAGAAAGCGATCGATTCAGGCGATCAGGCTGCTGCGAACGAAGCGTTCAAAGTTGCTCAGCCAATCATCGACAGCTCCGTGAACAAAGGCATCTTCAAGAAGTCTGCTGTAGCACGCACTAAGAGCCGTCTGAACGCACGCATCAAAGCAATCGCTTAAGCGTCAGTTCTAGATACGAAAAAGCCGAGACATTGCTCTCGGCTTTTTTATGCCTGTTTAAAACTGAGGCCTGCATAGACTATCGACCCAGCATACTTAGAAATTCGCTGTACTGAGCATCCCCCAAAGGACAGAGGATAGGCGGGATCAAAGGCAGGGGAATAGCTCAGGGCCAACTTACGATCGCTCGCAAAAACGGCTTTTTAGGCCATTCACATAAGCAACCCAAGCACCAACCGAATCTAACACAGGAACTATCGCGAAGCAGTAACGACTCGTTAAACCAAATTCGATCGACCTAGACGAGTGCCAAGTTATCCCGATGAACCAGCTCCGGCTCTGAGATATGACCAATCAGCGACTCAATCTCCTGACTAGCGTGCCCCATTATCTGCACGGTCTCAACAGCACCGTAGTTAACCAGGCCACGCCCGATAAGCGCCCCCTCGGGAGAGATAAGCTCCACCATCTCGCCGCGAGAGAATTCACCATCAATTTTGCGCACGCCAGCAGGAAGGAGAGATTTTCCGCCAGTGACTAGGGCTTTGACGGCACCTTCGTCCAGATAGAGCCGACCGCGTGCCTGCAGATGACCAGCAATCCAGTGTTTACGAGCCGCTTGGCGACCACGTTCTGGCACCAGAAGAGTACCGATCTGCTCACCCGCAACCAGCTTGAGAAGAACATCCTGCTCGCGACCACTAGCAATAACAGTTACTGCGCCAGACCTTGCTGCAAGCCTCGCGGCACGCACCTTAGTAGCCATACCACCGCGCCCGAGGCGACCACCATCGCCTGCCATTGCAATGAAACGATCATCTTCAGCGCGACCTTCGCTAATAAGCTCCGCTTCAGGATTGGCGCGAGGATCTGCACTATACAAACCGTTCTGGTCTGTCAGAAGCAGCAGCACATCAGCCTCTACCGCGTTGGCAACCAGTGCACCGAGCGTATCGTTGTCGCCGAATTGAATCTCACTGGTAACAACAGTGTCATTTTCGTTAATGACCGCTACAACACCCAGCTCAATGAGTGTGCGTAAAGTTGAGCGCGCGTTGAGGTAACGCTTTCTGTTTGATAGGTCATCATGCGTCAGGAGAACTTGCGCTGTCTTGATACCGTGCGCCTTAAAGCTAGACTCGTAGGCCTGCACTAACCCCATCTGCCCCACTGCCGCAGCGGCCTGGAGCTTGGAGATCTCATTCGGACGCTCAGTCCATCCCAGTTGAGTCATACCCTCAGCAACAGAGCCCGAGGACACCAGGACAACCTCTATACCTTTGCGAGTGAGCTCAACAATCTGGGAAACCCAGTTTTCAATAGCAGCACTATCCAACCCCGCCCCATCATTGGTGAGCAAGGCACTGCCAATTTTAACGACCCAGCGACCCTTGCGGGTTAAGCGAGAACGCGAGCTCATTAACGCACATACTCCACATCAACGTCGTAGTCATCGTCGTCGAAATCATCATCCCAGTCGTCATCTTCACCCGCTTCACGGCGCGCACGCGCTTCTGCACGCAGTCGCTCCATGTTCTCACGCGCTTCGCGGTCGATCTGCTGGCGAATAGCATGTTCCGCTTCGGCCAACTCTGGATTCTCGATAATCGCCTCTTTGCGCTCATCCAGGTACTCCTGCAGATCATGCACGAGCTGGCTGAGTCCTTGTTTGTTCAGGGCGGATATGCGGTAGACCGGGCCATCCCACTCAAGCGCATCTAGCACCTTCTGACAGCGCTCTTCAACCTCCTCTTCTGGAACCATGTCGAGCTTGTTCAGCAGCAACCAGCGCGGCTGATCGCCCAAGGTTTCGGAGAACTTGTAGAGCTCTTTAACAGCGGTAACTGCAGCCTGATCAGGCGTAGTCTCATCCCAAGGCGCCATATCCACCAGATGCAGAAGTACGCGGTTGCGCGCAAGATGTTTGAGGAATCGAATACCCAAACCAGCGCCTTGTGCCGCACCCTCAATAATTCCGGGAATATCGGCTACCACGAAGCTACGGTGAGCCTCTGTTCGCACTACACCCAGGTTTGGCACCAGGGTAGTGAACGGGTAATCAGCAACCTTGGGTTTCGCTGCAGAAATTGAACGAATCAAAGTTGATTTGCCGGCGTTTGGTAGGCCCAATAGACCAACATCCGCAAGTACTCGCAACTCTAGACGAAGGTTACGTACTTCACCTTCAGAGCCTTTAGTGGTCTGGCGTGGCGCGCGGTTTACCGAGCTTTTAAAGCGGGTATTTCCCAGGCCGTGCCAACCGCCCTGGGCGATCTTTTCAACCTGACCAATCTGCGTTAGGTCTGCCAACACCTCATCGGTATCGATATCCACCACGGTAGTACCCACGGGAACTTTCAGAAAGAGATCTTCACCTTTGGAGCCGGTCATTTGACGCCCCTGACCTGGCTGCCCATTTTCGGCTTTATAACGACGCGTATAGCGGTAGTCGATAAGCGTATTTAAGCTCTCATCCGCCTCTACGAATATCGAACCACCATCACCACCATCGCCACCGTCAGGGCCACCTTTAGGGATAAATTTCTCACGGCGAAAACTCATGCAGCCGTTACCGCCCTTACCGGCTTCTACGGTGATACTCGCTTCATCTACAAACTTCATGCTTCTCTTCCTTTAGGGACAAGACCCTAATAATGTGCAGAAGGAAAAATAGGGGCGATCTCGGTTAACCATAAACCCAAGACCGTTCCTATTTTACCTTCAATTAAACCCAACAGTGTAGAAGGGTCGCTCTAGCGCAAACTCTACCCCACAATCATTAGGAGCACAGTTTACTGCGCTATTTTTCAGGCGACCCAGGTGGTAGCCTAGCGTCGCCACCCGGTCGCGCGATAAATCTCGCGCCTACAGGTGTTGTAACAGGGCGTCCTGCCCATCGCTGCGCTTGCGCCGCCAATTGCTCCTGCATTGGCGGCATACAGACCATCCTTGGTCTAATCCATGCGCTCGCGACATACAGCCCGTCCTTGGGCATAAAAAAGCCCCGCCTGAGCGGGGCTTTTCAGCAGATTCGTTAGATTCCTCAGGCAGGAACGATGCTAACGAATTTACGGTTGTTCGGGCCTTTGACTTCGAACTTAACAACACCCTCTGCTTTCGCAAACAGAGTGTGATCTTTGCCAAGACCTACGTTAGTGCCAGCGTGGAACTTGGTGCCGCGCTGACGAACGATGATGCTACCCGCTGAAACAGTCTGTCCACCGAAGGCTTTAACACCAAGGCGTTTGGCTTGTGAGTCGCGCCCGTTACGCGTTGAACCACCAGCTTTCTTATGAGCCATCTTCTACTCTCCTATTCCTTGATTAACCGCTGATACCAGTGATTTTCACTTCCGTGAACCACTGACGGTGACCCTGACGCTTCATGTGGTGCTTACGACGACGGAACTTAACGATAGTTACTTTATCGCCGCGACCGTGTGATACCACTTCAGCAGAAACCTTTGCACCCTCTACAACTGGCGCGCCAACTTTAACGTCGTCGCCGTTGCTTACTAGAAGAACGCGGTCGAAATCGACAGCAGCACCAGCTTCAACAGCCAGTTTTTCTACTTTAAGGGTCTGGCCTTCCTGTACGCGGTACTGTTTACCACCGCTTACGATTACTGCAAACATTGAGTTTTCTCCAATTACGGCCTGCCCGGCTACTAGGATACAACCTACTTCGAAGGGCTAGTTGCCTGACTACTCTCGA
>JABXHP010000138.1 GCA_013373575.1 Oceanospirillaceae bacterium
CGAATTGGGCGATAAAAAGAGCACATTGGGGTGGCCATGGAGAGATCAGCAGAGGTGAGTGCACCGCATTGGGCGTTAGCCATGCGTAAATTTTCGGCCTACCTCTCGCGAGACCTTTTCGGCGGCCCGCGGATCTGGAAGTTCTCTTGGCTGATCAATTTCCAAAAGACCGGCACCTTTCTCTTTCTGGGCATGCTGATGTACTGGTATGACAACAGTTCAACCGCGATCTGGGTCAACCTTGCCATGCATGGCACCTACGGCTTGGTCTGGTTTCTTAAAGATATGGCATTCCTTGATCCCGGCTGGCAACAGCGCGTGACAATCGCTGGCGGACTCGTCTCTTTCATAACCGTTTTGGGTCCCTATTGGCTATTTGGCTGGTTGCTGATCTCCGGTGAGTCGATGCCCAACTACCCGCTTCCCGACGACATCTGGTTTGCGCTCTGTATCAGCCTATGTATCTTTGGATCGGTTTTGATGACGGCTGCTGATGCTCAGAAATACTTCACCTTGAGGGTGAAGAAGGGGCTCATTACTGACGGGGTGCATCGCTACATTCGCCACCCCAACTATCTCGGCGAGATGATGATTTACGGTAGCTTCGCACTCATGGTGTGGCACTGGATACCGCTCCTCGTGCTGGCCTGGGTCTGGGGCGGACTCTTCGCCGTGAACATGATTATTAAAGAGGCGCGCATGGCACGCCACGAGGGTTGGGCGGAGTATAAACGTAACAGTTGGTGGCTCATCCCGTGGATCCTCTGAGTCCCAGCACCAACACATCAGAGCGTTGTCGGGTCTAGCTTATGTTCAGGTATCGCCAACTCGGCGCGATATGCCAGCAACTGCTCGAGATCGAGCCTCGTATCGCGATGTGTCTGTACTAAGGCCGCCCAACAGATATAGCGCGCACTCACCTCAAAGTGATCCCGTAGATCATCACGCCCCTCACTCAAACCAAAACCGTCAGTACCCAAGGCAACGAATGGAAGGTCAAAGCAGCTTGCAATTGAAGCGGGCAATACCTTAAGGAAGTCACTCACAGCCACCACAACGCCCTGCTCTTGTGCCATCAATTGCCGTACATAACACTCTGGCTTGGACAGGGGGTTGAAAAGCGCTTCACGTGCCGCACCAGAAGCATCTCGATGCAGTTCGGTATAGCTCGTTACGCTCCAGATATCGACGCTGAAGCCACGCTCGCGCAGCCAGGCTGCCGCCTTGAGAACCTGCTGCATAATGGAGCCACTGCCGAGCAGATGAATTTTGTTCGAACCCTTTGTATCCTGTTCATAGCGATACATACCGCGGATAACACCTTCACTCACATCCGCTCGCATCGGCGGCATTGGGGCATTCTCGTTGTAGACCGTCAGGTAGTAGAAAATCTTCTCATCCTGCTGATACATCCGGCGAATACCTTCACGCACGATGATCGCCAATTCGTAGCCAAAGGCGGGGTCATAGCTGAGAACATTGGGCAGCGTTGATGCCACTAAATGTGAGTGCCCATCTTGATGTTGCAACCCCTCACCGTTGAGCGTCGTGCGCCCTGCGGTGCCACCGATCAAAAAACCTTTGGCCATGGCGTCGGCGCAGGCCCAAATCATGTCTCCGACCCGCTGAAATCCGAAGATCGAGTAGAAGATATAGAACGGGATCGTCGGCACCCCAAAGTTCGCGTATGCGGTTCCAGCAGCCAAGAACGAGGCCATCGCACCCGCTTCGCAGATCCCCTCTTGCAGGATCTGTCCATCACGCGCCTCCCGATAGGGGAGCAGCGAACTGGCATCTACCGGCTTATACTTCTGCCCTTCGCTGGAGTAGATCCCCTGACGCTTAAACAACGACTCCATGCCAAAGGTACGTGCCTCATCCGGAACTATCGGGACGATGTAGCGCCCGATCGCCTCATCGCGCATCAAATCGGACAGCATGCGTACGAACACACTGGTGGTTGAGACTTCGCGTTCACTACCCTCCAAAGCGGCGTTAAATAAGGACAACGTTGGAGCTTCGATTGGCGTGTACTCTGACGAGCGGGCCGGCAGGTATCCGCCCAGCGCTTCGCGGCAGCGTTGGAGGTAGCGCATCTCATCGCTCTGCGGGTCGGGTCGGTAGAGTTGCGCCTGGGCTAAGGCCTGATCACTGAGTGGAATACCGAAGTGCTTACCTATCTCTATACGCTCTTGGGGACTGAAACTTTTCTTCTGATGGGCAGTGTTCTGACCCTCAGCTGAGCGTCCCATGCCTTCGCCCTTAACTGTTTTAATCAGTATCACAGTGGGACGTCCGCTACTTTTAGCCGCGCGTTCAAACGCCGCATTAAGTTTCTTGCGGTCATGTCCCCCACGGCGAATCACGCGAATTTCGTCATCGTTTAGGGAACGCATGAGTCGCTCTAAGCGAGTATCGCCATCGATCCAGTGATCGCGAACCGTCTTACCGTCTGAGACCGTGTAGAACTGATAGTCGCCATCCACGGCACGGTCCATCCGAGACTGGAGCACCCCCTCTGTATCGGCCGCCAACAGCGAATCCCACTCGCTCCCCCAGATCACCTTGATGACGTTCCAGCCTGCACCGCGATAGCTGCGCTCCAGCTCTTGGATAATCTTGCCATTACCGCGCACCGGCCCGTCCAGACGCTGAAGGTTACAGTTGATAACCATGACCAAATTATCCAGATGCTCGCGGGTGGCGATATTGATCGTACCGAGCACTTCCGGTTCATCGGCCTCACCATCGCCGATAAAACACCAGACCTTACCGCCATTGGAAGGCTTAAGTTGGCGACTCTCGAGATACTTCATAAAGCGCGCTTGGTAGATAGCCGATGGCGTTGAAAGCCCCATCGACGCACTCGGTAATTGCCAAAACTCGGGCAGCCTACGGGGGTGCGGATAGGATGGCAGACCGCCACCCTCCTTTAGCTCCCGGCGAAAGTTGCCGATCTGCTGTTCAGAGAGGCGCCCCTCCAAATAGGCGCGGGCGTAGATACCCGGTGCCGCATGTGCTTGGACGATCAGGATATCACCACCGTAATTCGAGTTACGGGCTTTGAACCAGTGGTTAAAGCCCACCTCGAGTGCAGTCGCGGCCGATTGAAAAGTGGCAATATGCCCCCCTAAACCGGGACTCGCCTCATTGGCCTGTAACACTAAGGCCATCGCATTCCAGCGAATCATGTTTTCAATACGCTGCTCGAGCTCTAAATTTCCGGGATAGCCCGGCTGCTGATGCAGTGGAATGGTATTGCGATAGGGCGTATTGAGTGTGGCATCAGTCAAACTTACGCCGTGCGCAACCAACTGATCTTGTAGCAGGCGCAACATCTCGACACCGCGCGCCTCGCCTTGATACTCAAGCAGATTATTGAGCGCCTCACACCACTCGGCATTTTCGGCTTCAACTTCGGACGCGTCGTGCTCGACACTGTAGGCTTGGGACATAACACCACCTCAGACTTGTTATGGCTAAAAAATAGCACAGTGCCAAGAGCGTTTTTATGCAAAGATATGGTTTGTTTTTATATTTTTTAGCTGTATTATCTAATATCTATTTGATAAATAGCTTTTTAAGCTAATAAAAAAATTTATATTAGATTAGATCTACAGAAAAATTCACTGAGAGAACCTGTGGAAAAATTAGACCGGATTGATCGCCGCATTCTGGAGATTCTACAACAGGACGCTCGCATCAATATTTCTGACCTTGCGGATCGTGTTGGGCTGTCACAAACACCCTGTGGCAGACGCGTAAAACAGCTTGAAGCCAGTGGATATATCGCGCGTCAAATCGTCGTGCTTGATCCAATCAAGATCGGTTTACCCGTCAGTGTTATGGTGCAGATTTCGCTGGAACGCCAAACCAAAGAGCGCTTAAAACAGTTTGAGGAGGCCGTCGAAGCGATCCCTGAGGTGATGGAGTGCTACCTCATTACTGGCAGTCAATCGGACTATATATTGAAGCTCGCGACTCGCGACCTTGAGCACTATCAGCAAATCCTGCTTGATAAGCTGACTTCACTCAACGGTGTACAGTCGATTATTACCAATTTCATTATCCGCCAGCCGGTGCATCGCACCGCCTATAACTTGGAACATATCGCGCGAGGCTAGGGAAATTGAACTAACTCCCTATGGATCGGGCTCCGTTGAATTGTTGCCCAATCGATGAAGCTCAATTGATCGAGCGTTGACCGAAAAACACGAAAAGAGACAAAAAAGGCGACACTCTTTCGAGGTCGCCTTTTTTGATTGGAGTGATGAATTACTTCATTGCCCAGCCAGTCACTTCAGACAGGGCAACGCCGATGTCTGCCAGTGAACGTACAGTCTTAACACCGGCATCTTCAAGGGCTGCAAACTTCTCGTCAGCTGTGCCTTTGCCGCCGGAGATGATTGCACCTGCGTGGCCCATGCGCTTACCTGGAGGTGCAGTAACACCCGCAATGTAAGAGACGACCGGCTTGGTTACGTTTGCTTTGATGTAAGCAGCCGCTTCCTCTTCAGCTGAACCACCGATCTCACCGATCATAACGATCGCTTCGGTCTGTGGGTCGTTCTGGAACATCTCCAGAATGTCGATGAAGTTAGAGCCTGGAATAGGGTCACCACCGATACCAACACAGGTAGACTGGCCGAAACCAGCG
>JABXHP010000295.1 GCA_013373575.1 Oceanospirillaceae bacterium
GCGAAACTTCTGCTCAAAACGCTATAAGAACCTGAGTGTTCATAGTCTAAGGTTGAGACTCATCAACATCGCCGCTGTCGTGACTCGCAATACACGCCGAATCCGCTTCTTCATGACGGAGAGCTGCCCTGATCAACGGAAGTTCATCCAGCTTACTCAGAAGCTACTATCACCGGGGTAAAACACCTGAGCGCCCCCGGCTCAAATCAATGGGGGTTTGGGGGAGTTGCGTCCGAAACCAGAAATCCATGACACTTTTCCCAAACACAGAGCTTCGATCCGTCGATTAAACCGACTGTGACCAGATTATTCCGCGAATTTTGGCTTCATGAAAAATGGCGGCTAGGCTGGTTTTAAGTGCTAAGTCAACGACCGCTTTTGGGAGTAGAGCGGTGGTGGGACCGTCATAAAATGACTTGGTCTGAATGTCCGCAAAGGGCAAAAACAGGACGTCAAGTAAGGAGCCAACTAATCTTAGTCGCGACTCTTTAAATGCGCTGTAACGCCCTGTTTTGCGTTTGAATCAGGGAGGTATTTGTCTATTTTTTTGGCATCGTCTCCCGCGCGATCGCATCTATATCCAAGCCATTGAGTCGACCCACGTGGTCCGATAGCATCGGTACAAAATCTCCGCCTGCGCCAATTGCCTGTGTGTGGGTGTAGTAGTGCCGTGCCGCTGAAGCCATGACATTCAGCACGCCGGCATCTGTCGCCATGGCATTTACGTAGCGGATATCCTTAGCCATGTTGTCTATTGAGAATTTGTGAGCGTTCTCGTCGCGCTCGCAGACATACTGCATGAATGTGTTGAAGAAGCCTGACCCAAGGCGGCTTGGCCCAATTACATCGCGGAAGGCGTGCGGTGAGATTCCAACAGCCGCTCCCAATGAAATAGCCTCGGAGTAGAGTGATGCGTAGCTGGCGCCGAGGAAGTTCATTAACAGTTTCATCTTATGCCCGGTGCCTACCTCGCCAATGCGCGTGATGGTGCCTGCCCAGCAGTCTATGACGGGTTGAACTTTCTCAAAGATCTCTTCACTGCAACCAACCATGGCGTCCAGTTCACCTGACTCAGCCTCTTTCGGTGTACGACCGAGAGGTGCATCGACCATATGCATGCCTGCATCCGCAAGCTCAGCTGCCAGAGCCAGGGTCACCGTTGGATCGGAAGTAGAGGTATCTATAACAACCGTCCCAGGTTTAGCGCCAGTAAGGATTCCGTCTTCACCCCGTATAATTGCCTGTACTTGGTCTGAGTTTGAAAGGCAGAGGTGAATAATATCGCACTGCTGTGCGAGCTCCTTGATGCTACTCGCCTCTTTAGCGCCCATGCCGATGAGGCTTTCGATGGGCTGACGGTTGCGGTTGCCCTTTACCCAGAGAGAGTAACCTCCCTTAAGGATATTCTTTGCCATGCCGTGGCCCATGTAGCCAACGCCGATAAAGCCGATTGTCGGTTGTGTGCTCATTTTATTATTCCTTATGTGAGACCGGCCTGAGCCGCGAATTTGTTTGACTTTTTACAAACGGTATACCATTTTAGTGAGCTTGCAAACAGCCGCGACCAACATTGCCTAGGTGGCGCTATGTGAATGCAAATAACGGATAAAAATAACGTAATACATATCCACTGCCTAAGGTGATACGCCAATATTTTGTAGATCGATGCGGGCAGGGATTGGAGGATAAATGACGAGCCCTATCTATACGGGTATCTGGCCTGTAGCCCCTACGCCCTTTAACGATGATGGCACTTTAGACTTAGAAGGCATGAAGCGCGTTCTTGATCTGATGATAGATCAGGGGGTTGATGGTATCTGTATTCTGGCTAACTTCTCTGAACAGTTCTTGATTTCAGATGCAGAACGCGAGAGGTTGACGCGACTCTGTTTAGAGCATGTGGCGGGGCGTGTGCCTGTAATCGTTACTATTAGCCACTTCGCGACTCCGATAGTGGTAGAGCGTGCTAAATTTGCCAAAGATTTAGGCGCTGATATTGTAATGATGATGCCGCCTTATCACGGTGCGCTCCTCAAAGGGACTGCGCAGCAGACGTTTGAACAGTTTCAGGCAGTCGGTGAGGTCGGTATACCAATCATGCTGCAGGATGCGCCGCTCTCTGGTGTAGATCTGCCGGTGCCTCTGCTCGTCAAAATGGCCAAAGAGATTGAGATGCTCAAACTCTTTAAAATAGAGTGTCCCCGTGCCGCTACGAAGTTACGGGGGCTGATTGCTGAGGGTGGTGCTGCCATTGAAGGGCCATTTGACGGTGAAGAGGCAATTACTCTGCTCGCTGATCTTGATGCTGGTGCAACTGGGACAATGACCTCAGCTATGATCCCCGACCTTATAGGCCCGATTGTGCGCGATTTCCTAGCTGGAAATCGCAGGGCCGCATTTGAAGGCTATGCTCGCATTCTGCCCGCTGTAAATCACGAAAATCGCCAGTGTGGCTTTCAGTCGGCTAAGGCGGCGATGGTTGCGGGTGGCGTTATTAAATCAGATTTCTGCCGCCATCCAATTTCTCCGCTGCATGCAGATACCAAGTCAATGTTGCTGGAGCTGATTCAACCTCTGGACCCTCTGGTCCTGCGTTGGGGTAAGTAGAAGATGTCTATTCAAACAGCTATAGAGCGGATCGGTGCGCTACTGGGCGATCGCGTCGTTACCAGTCTTGCTGAGCGGGAGCTGCATGGTGAGAACGAGTCCTACTACCAAAAAGCGCTGCCGGATGCCGTGGTCTACGCAGATTCCACCGAAGAGGTTTCGCAGATTGTTAAAATCTGTAACGAGGAGCTATGTCCGGTTGTCCCTTATGGTGCAGCGTCATCCCTAGAGGGGCAACACTTAGCAGTACATGGCGGTATCAGCCTGGATATGATCCGCATGAACAAGGTGCTAGCGATCAATGCTGAAGATTTGAACGTTGTTGTTCAGCCAGGCATTACGCGCAAAACGTTGAACAATGAGTTACGCACTACGGGTCTTTTTTTTCCAGTAGATCCCGGTGCTGATGCAAGCGTAGGGGGGATGGCGGCAACGCGCGCCTCGGGTACTGCCGCTGTGAAGTACGGTACGATGCGCGATAACGTGCTCGCTATGGAAGTTGTAATGGCAGACGGCACCATCATGCGTACGGGTAATCAGGCGAAGAAGTCTGCTACGGGTTACGACCTTACGCATCTGCTTGTGGGTTCCGAGGGAACACTAGGGATTATCACTGAGCTAACGCTCAAGTTGCACGGCATCCCAGAGGCGCTAACTGCGGCCACTTGCCGCTTCCCAACTATCGAAGATGCGGTCAACTGCGTCATCATGACGATCCAATGCGGACTGCCCGTTGGACGCATCGAGTTGGTGGATGAAATGATGGTGCGTGGCTTTAACAACTACTCAAAATCGGAACTGCCAGAGATGCCCCATCTGTTTCTCGAGTTTATTGGCACAACCACGGGTGTTCAGGAGCAGATGCAATCCTTCGGTGAGATTGCTGAAGAGTTTGGTGCCGAGGGCTGGACCACTGCAACGCTAGCAGAGGACCGCAATAAACTCTGGGCAATGCGCCATAAATCGCACTATGCCAGTGCTGCCCTCGGTGAGGGTGGGCACCTCTGGCCAACGGACGTTTGTGTCCCCATTTCAAAATTGGCTGAAGCTGTGATTCAAGCGAAGGATGATGCCGTTCGTCTGGGGTTGACCTCAACAATAGTTGGACATGTCGGTGAGGGTAACTTCCATGCGGGTGTAAGCGTCGATCCAAATAACTCTGATGAGATGGAGCGTTGTGAGCAGTTTATAACCGCACTCGCCGAGACGGCTCTTCGCTTAGGCGGCACAGTATCGGGAGAGCATGGCATTGGACTTGGGAAACTTAAGTTTATGGATGCTGAGCACGGTGCATCGCTGCACTATATGCGCATGATTAAAAAGAGCTTTGACCCCAACAATATTCTAAATCCGGGCAAAATGATCCCGGCGGAGGCCTGATATGCTGCCCTACTCAAACCCGACTCCAGATGCCCTGCTCGTAGGCCGCGTGTGGGTTCCATCCGTAGGCCCGGTGTTGGTGCGGGTTGACGGTGAAGAGGTGGTCGATATCACCAGCCGCGATTTGCCAACAATGCAGGCGCTGCTAGAGTTTGATGATCTTGTTAAGGTCGCTCGCAGTGCCCCAGGCAAGCCTCTCTGCTCATTGGTGCAACTAACTGAAAACTCGCTGCGGGAGGATCGCCAGCAGCACATTCATTTGCTAGCCCCCGCAGACCTACAAGCGATCAAAGCGTCGGGCGTAACTTTCGCTGAAAGCATGGTAGAGCGGGTTATCGAAGAGCAAGCGGCAGGTGATGCAGACCGTGCAGAGGCGATCCGAGTTCGAGTTAAATCAGTTATTGGCGACAGTCTATCCGGTATAGAACCCGGCTCTGATCAAGCGATGCAGGTTAAAGCTGTGTTGCAACAAGAGGGGCTCTGGTCTCAATACTTAGAGGTAGGCATAGGTCCCGATGCTGAAGTGTTCACCAAATGCCAGCCGATGGCGGCAGTGGGCTTTGGTGCTGATGTCGGTATTCATCCCATCTCAACCTGGAACAACCCTGAACCTGAAATCGTGTTGGCGATGAATTCGCGGGGAGATATCGTCGGCGCTACGCTTGGCAACGATGTGAATTTACGTGATGTGGAGGGTCGCTCTGCGCTGCTACTTGGTAAAGCGAAAGACAACAACGCCTCCTGTGCAATTGGTCCGTTTGTACGCCTGTTTGAGGGTGAGTTCACGCTCGACAGCATACGCAAAGCTGACCTCTCTATGAGAGTCGAGGGTGCCGACGGCTTTGTGCTCGACGGCTTTTCGTCAATGACCAAGATCAGCCGAGATCCTGCCGCTATTGTTAAGCAGACGATAGGGCGTCATCACCAGTATCCTGACGGTTTCTTCCTGTTCTTGGGTACCATGTTTGCACCGGTTAAAGATCGAGACGCTGAAGGGCAGGGCTTCACTCACCATGGTGAGGATATCGTAAAGATTACCGAGGCGAATTTGGGTGAGCTGCGTAACCGTGTGCGTTACTCCACCGAGTGCCCTGAGTGGACCTTTGGTACCTCAGCACTGATTCGCAATTTAGCTAAACGGGGTCTGCTGTAGAGCAGGCTCAATCTGGAGAGAATAATAATATGAATGTTTTGATTATCGGTGGCGGCGGTTTTGTCGGGCAGAAGCTGGCGCGTGCCTTGGTGGCGCGTGGTGAGCTCAACGGCAAAGCTATAGATAGTATTAATCTTGTCGATGTGATGGAGCCCAGCACGGTAGAGGGTGGTTCGATCGCTGTTAATACCAGCATCTGCGATATCACCGATACTGCATCAGTTGCAAAAGCAGTAACTGCCGATATCGATGTTATCTATCTGCTCGCTGCGATTGTATCGGCTCATGCCGAAGAGGATTTTGATGCTGGCTGGAGTATCAATATGATGGGCACTCTCAATGTGCTTGAGCGCGCACGTGAACTTGGCTCCAAGCCTCGCGTTGTATTTACCTCATCGATTGCCGTGTATGGCGGTGAAGTGCCAGATCCGATTGTAGACCACAGCTTCTTGAACCCGCAGACCTCATACGGCGCTCAGAAAGCAGTTGGCGAGTTGCTTATCAATGACTACAGCCGCAAAGGTTACATCGATGGTGTTGGCTTCCGTCTACCGACCATCTCTGTGCGTCCCGGTAAGCCGAATCGTGCAGCGTCCAGCTTCATGTCATCAATATTGCGTGAACCGTTGAATGGAGAGGAGGCTGTTTGCCCTGTGGATGCAGATTTCCCGCATTACTACCTATCGCCGCGTAAGTGTATTGAGAACCTGATCAAAGGGGCAGAGCTTAAAGCAGGGGATCTGGGACAGAATCGCTGCATGATGATGCCGGGCCGTATGTGGACTATCGGACAGTTGATCGATGCGATGAACGCAGTAGCGGGTCCTGAGCCAGCCAAACTGATCAAGTGGGAGGCGCAGCCTGAGATTCAGCGGATCGTCAAAGGCTGGCGCTTTGACCTACGCCCAGAGAAAGCGCTCAAGCTCGGTCTAACGGCTGATGAATCCTTTGAGGATAACATCCGTTACTACATCGAAGATGACCGCCCTTAGCCGCTGACCCAAGCCAGAGACAGCTAGAAGCGCTGTTTGCTGCACGACATAGCCTCCGCATCCGAAAGCAGCGGGGGCTTTTTTGTATCAACCTTTGGCTTCACTGCTTCCTATCAACTACTTCCTATCAACTCGTTCTTGTAGTCTTCTCTTAGGACGCCCTCTTACAACGCGTGATATTTATACCTTCTGCCAACGCTGGCTCTAACTCTTGCTATCGACCAAGGGCGAACAAAACTTGGCAAGAGCCTTGCATAGTACAAAAAGTAACCAGTCTGAAGGCGCGGTACTCTGAGTTTCGGGCGTCAGACTCAACTAGTCTAACGAAGTGAGGATAAGACTATGGATGATATTCAAGTAATCGTTACCTCAAAAGGTAAGTTAGTCTGTGCAGAGCGTGACAAAATGTTGGTGTTTCCAAAGAGCGGTGAAGCGACCGATAACTTTCTCGTTCGAGCGGCAAAAGAGTTGGATATGAGGGCACGTAACACAGATTCGGTCATGAGCTTGCCGATCTGAAACATTGATTCAGCCAGATAGAAATGGGAGCCGATGGCTCCCTTTTTGTCTAGCGTTTATCGGCTTGAGTGTTTGGGTCAGTTTACGGCAGTAAGCAGTGGTTTGCCGGCAAGCTGCGCGCTTATATTATTGCGCTGCAGTTGACCCATGTCGGCGCGTGTCTCAACGGTACCTGAACCCTGGTGAGGCTGTATGGTAACGTTGTCGAGCTTGTAGAAGCGTTCGTCGATCTTCGGTTCATTGAGGAAGACATCAAGTGCCGCTCCACCTAGCGAACCATCGGTTAGCGCCTGAATCATCGCCTCTTCATCAATTGTAGTGCCGCGCGAGATGTTGACGATGATGCCGCGAGGTCCCAGAGCCTCGAGCACCTCTTTAGAGACGAAGCCTTCGGTCTCTTTACCGCCAACCAGCGCAACAACTAGGTAATCCACGGCCGCAGCAAGTGCTACGGGATCGCTGTGATAGGTCCAGTTTGGTGTCTCTTTCTCAGAGCGAGCAAAATAGTGCACCTCCATTTTGAAGGCCGCCATGCGATTAGCGATCTCTCGACCGATGCGTCCCAAGCCGAGAATACCGACTTTGCCGCCGGATATCTTGCGCGCGAGTGGGTATTCACCTTTCGTTGCCCAACTGCCATCGCGGGCCCACTGGCTCGCTTGTTCGAACTTGCGGCCATGAGCGAGAAGCAAGAGAACTGCTAAGTCAGCAACGTCATCATTGAGGACGTCAGGTGTGTTGGTCACTTTGATACCACGCGCACTCGCGGCGGCCGTATCAATCGCGTCGTAGCCGACACCAAAATTTGCAACCAATTCCAAATTGGGGAGTTGATCCATTTCAGCGGCACCAAAAGGTAGGTGCCCCTTAAAACCAACAACTTTGATCGCAGCACGAGCAGCATCATCTAGCGATGCGATATCCGCTGGTGTTGCACACCAAGATGGGTTGAAGGTGCTATTGAGCGCATCTACGTCGTTCTGTGCGTAGTTTCCAATAACCAATACATCTGACATCAGGTCGTTCTCCTGCTAAATGCTAAGCCTTGAGTTTTTGGGGGCGTCTGATTAGTCCGCGCAGATATCCTGAACTGACTTTTTGATTGCGTCCAGATTAAACACATCATCGAGCCAAGTTTCTTTGAATACGACTGACTTCGCCTGATCGATTGCTAACAGTGCACCGTCGGAGAAACGACCTTCGTAGATTCCGAATGCTTCAAGGTGCTCTACCCGCGCAGCAGATCGCTCTTGCAGCTCTGGTGTATCCCCAGGTACGGAAACAAAAGTACCGGAGCTCTGTTCCCCCGCCATTGCTGCCGCTGCCCTCTCTGGACTGACTGGCGTTTCGATTAGGTAATCGGCTTCGAAACGCTCTTTGATGGTCTCCATCCGCGAACCTTTATTTCAAATGCGGCGAGGCGTATGCTCAAGCGCGTTTATTACTGTTTTTAAGATGGTATACCATTTTCTTTTGAAGTGGTATACCAAATGTTTAATCAGACTCTGTGTGTTGGGTTCTGTCTCTCAGGCGGAATATGAATAGCCAGCGGCTAAATAAGCAGAGTCCTCGACACAAAAATAAGAGGGTAATCCAGTGTTTCAACCAATCTTCGCCGATAGCCTCTCGCGTCTGGGTACAGAATCTGCTTTTGAAATTCTTGCTCGTGCCCAGAAGCTCGCAGCTCAAGGGCATGACATCATCAACCTAGGCATAGGCCAACCAGATTTTCAAACACCCGAACATATTGTGGAAGCTGGTATCAAAGCGCTCAGAGATGGTCACCACGGCTACACGCCAGCTAACGGTATTCCGGCGCTGCGAGAGGCTGTAGCAGCTGATTTGCACCGCCGACATAATGTAGAGGTTAACCCCGATAATGTGGTGGTGGTTCCTGGGGGTAAACCCACGATGTTCTTTGCTGTCATGCTATTTGGTCAGCCAGGTGCCGAGATTATGTATCCGAACCCAGGGTTTCCTATTTACGAGTCGGTAATTAAGTACACCGGCGCCACACCTGTACCGATTGCGCTGAAAGAGGAGAACGGTTTCGCTTTCTCAGCGGAGGAGGTGCTGTCGCAAATTACTGAGAAGACCCGGCTGATTATCATTAACTCGCCCGCCAATCCAACGGGTGGAGTAACACCTCGCGAGGAGATCGATAAGCTGGTCGCGGGCCTGTTGAACCATCCACATGTTTGTCTGATGTCGGACGAAATCTACTCCAACATGCTCTACGGTGGTCGCGAACACGTCAGCTTATTGCAGTACCCTGAGATCCGCGATCGTCTGATTATGCTGGATGGTTGGTCGAAGACCTATGCAATGACTGGCTGGCGCCTCGGTTATGCAGTTTGGCCGGACTCTTGTGTTGAGCATGTGACACGTCTATGTATCAATGACCACTCCTGCGTTAATGCTGCAACACAGTTTGCAGGGATCGCCGCGTTAGAAGGCCCGCAGGATGCGGTGCATTCAATGCTAGCGGAGTTTGATAAGCGTCGTCAGTTGATTGTCTCTGAACTGAACACGCTGCCGGGGGTCACTTGTACCGATGCTGCTGGTGCGTTCTACGCGTTCCCGAATATCACTGGTACTGGTAAAACGTCCACTGAGATGCAGAACCTTTTTCTCGAGAAGGCTGGCGTGGCTACAGTTAGCGGTACAGCCTTTGGTGCCTGGGGCGAGGGGTACGTGCGCTTCTCTTATGCTAACTCGCTAGAGAATATCCAGACTGCAATTAACCGTATTCGTGATGTGATGTGATGTGATGTGAACTGGAGCACCACCGCTGCGCGATGGCTCGTACTCTTTTGCCACCTTGCCGCGCGCACCTTTGGGCAAGCGCAGCGGTGGTGACTTAAACATCTCTGGTAACTTTATCTCTCCCTCTGGCGTTAGCTAGCCAGCAGCTTGTTCTGCCTCTCCCGAATGGCATGAATATCGAGATCATCTATTATCTCAACATCATCGAGTGTGACGATCTGATCTTGCTTGATTGCCCGTTTAAGCTTCACATTGTGAGCCAGGCCTATCGGTAGTGCCTTGTGAGCAACTGACTTCGAGGCGGGTATCGCGTTTGCCCACACCTTGAAACCGCCCTCGCCGTCGAGAACCTCACCGGCCGCAAAGTCGCCTTTAGCGGTCGCAACGGCGTCACCACGAAACTCTCTAGAGCAGCCCGTGGGCTCATTACGTAACACGGCTGACAGCACAGAGATGCTAGTCTCAAGCCCGATCAGGTGGAAAGGACGCCACATCGATCCATACCAGCCCGAATCGTCTGTCAGCATGCCATACTGCTTGAAGCAGGATCGTGTGTACTCATCCGGCGCCTTGAAGGTTACAAACATCCCATACTGAATGTTGTTCATGACCACACGGCCATCGGGTTCGCGGCTGGCAGCGATATCTACAACTCCTTTTTTGGGTAGGCGACCGCCTGCGGATACAGGTTTGAAGACACGCGTCAGATCATGTAGCCCCGAAGGTGGGAAGGCTAGCCCGTTATCTGGGCAGTCCAGCCCAGTGGCGTTGGCGACCGCGGCCATCTCGATGGCTGCTTTGGTGCCATCGGTAAAGGAGTTGTACATCTTCGGATTGAAGTCCCCTGCGGCTACCTCCTCGTCACTCCAGCCGAAGAAACCCCAGACGGTATCGGGAGTGGAGTAGCGGTAGTGCGGTGCGAAGTTCATCCCTTTGCCGGCAGCGATCAGTTCGAAGCCTGAAGCGTGTACCCAGTCCACCAGTTCACATATTGCGGCAGGTTGATCACCATAAGCCATGGAGTAGACCACGCCGTTCTGTCGAGCCAGTTCAGCAATGTAGGGTCCGCACATAACATCGGCTTCGACGTTTACCATTACAACATGCTTGCCGTTCTCTATGGCTTTGATTGCGTGTCGAGTGCCTGCTGTAGGGTGCCCCGTCGCTTCGATGATCACCTCTATCTCGCCGGCCTCAAACAGTTTGTTAGCATCTTCGAGGACGCAGGTTTTACCACTCGCATAGGCATCGGCAATAGAGTTAGCGCTGTATTGCTCAGCGTCCCAATGCACGCGCTCTAGTGATTGATGCGCTTTGGCAACGTCGAGGTCGGCAATTCCAACGATATGGTAGCCATCAATGTATTTGGCTTGAGCGAGAATCATAGAGCCAAATTTGCCTGCGCCGATAAGACCTATCCGAATAGGTTTGCCTTGCGCGTTGCGTTCAGCAAGTTTTGCATGGAGGTTCATACTCTCTCCTGAAGAAGTTTCTAGTTGCGCCCCGAGCCAGCGCTGCACTTATGGCCGTCTGGTAAAAATTTAGAGCGAATTCTATTGGCTGAATCAAAAACGCCGGCTGATTGAGCCGGCGTTTGTTCTCTTTAGTGTGCGTCTACTGTCGTTTGACGCTGGGTACCTAAGCCTTCGATCTCAAGCTCCATCACTTCACCGGCGCGTAAGAAGCGAGGTGGGTTCATTCCCAAGCCAACACCTTCTGGAGTGCCTGTGCAGATGATATCGCCTGGCATCAACTGCATGAACTGACTCATGTGAGCAACGATTTGACGTACCGTGAAGATCATATCGCTGGTATTGGAGTTCTGCACCACTTCCCCGTTCAGGCTCAGTTTTAGGCCCAGAATCTGTGGGTCAGGGATCTCGTCAGTTGTCACTAGATACGGACCTGTCGGACCGAAGGTTGGCGCAGACTTGCCTTTAACCCATTGACCGCTACGTTCGATCTGGAATTCGCGCTCAGACATATCATTTACGATGCAGTAGCCTGCGACGTAGTCTAGAGCGTGCTCTTCAGATACGTAGAGTGCCTCTTTGCCGATAACTACACCAAGTTCTACTTCCCAGTCAGCCTTTGAAGATTTACGTGGAATGATGACATCATCGTTAGGACCGCTCAGGCAGGAGGTTGCTTTGTTGAACAGAACCGGTTCTTTAGGTGGTTGCATACCAGACTCAGCTGCGTGTTTGGCGTAGTTCAAACCGACGCAGTAGAAGTTTGGAGGTGTTCCAACGCAGGAGCCTATACGCTCTGGATTAGCAACAATGGGGAACTGAGTCAGGTCAAGTGCTTTGATCTTTGCGATCGCATCAAGCGAAATGTTTTCGCCAACATAGTCAGCAACAGCTGAGGAGAGATCGCGGATATTTCCGTCCTGATCGATTACACCGGGTTTTTCCTGACCCTTAGGGCCAAATCGCAGTAATTTCATGTTGCTCTGTTCCTAGGTTGTTTTTGCGTTTTTAGATTCAAATTCAATGACCTCACGGACATCTTCCGCCAGGTGGTGAAGGTGGGTATCAATAGCCGCCAAAGCCGCTTTAGGATCTCGCGCACGCAGCGCATCAACGATATCTGAGTGCTGGCAAACGACACGTTCGCGGTTTCGACGTTGACTGGCAGCGATGTATCGAGCTCGCCAGAGTTTCTGAAGATACTGACGATGGGTATTCACCAGCGGCTCATTGTGGGAAGCCGCAGCAATAGCAGAGTGAAACTGCATATCGAGCTCGAACATGTCGAGGGGGTCAGTGTGATCGAAGGTGTCGGACATGCGTTTGACCAACGCGCAGATCTTCTCGATATCCTCTTCAGTGGCGTGGCTGCAGGCGAGCTCTGCAGATAGCTTTTCCAGTGCAATCAGTACTGCTGCTTGATCTTCAACCTCTTTGAATCCCGGTTGCGCGACTATCGGGCTGCGCGCAGGGCGCAGTTCCACCAAGCCCTCTTTGGCCAAAATGCGAATAGCCTCACGCATGGGGGTGCGGCTCACTCCCAGTTCGGCGGCGTTGTCACGCTCCTTAATCGGGCTGCCGGGCTTCAGTTTTCCGCGCAAGATGTCTCGTCTGAGACGAGTGGCAATCTTCTCTGCAAGCGAGTTTTTTGGCATATACAGGATTCTTTATAAATTTATTTGTTATAAAAGAGCGCTCAATCAAACCGATTTGTAGCGTTCAAAAAATATATTTTTTTGGCATACCAAACGGTTGTAACTCCGATTCCGTTTAGTTAGTCTTGGTGATGAATGGTATACCAATTGCTTTTGGAATTGTATAGCATCGGACGAACCTCACCTGTTGGGGTAGAACAAAAATAATAATCGGCGCCTCGATCTGAGGGTGTCGAGACAACGGAGAATGAAGGTATGAACCTGAAGAAATCCATGCTCGTTACTGCTGTTGCTGCAGCAGTATCTACCGCTGCAATCGCAGATCCAATCACTCTGCGTGTACAGACCCACTACGCTACCGAACACCCAACTGGCCAGATGTTGGCGACTTGGGCTGACGACGTTCAGACTATGTCTGGCGGCGAAATCACTATTGAGATGTTCTACTCATCTTCAGTTGTTGCAACTACCGAAACTTTTGATGCTGCGATCAACGGAATTCTAGATTGTGATGCGACCGGTGGTGCTTACCAGACAGGTAAAAACCCAGCGTTCCAGTTCGTTGGTGACATCATGGGTGGTTACGATACAGCATGGCAGCAGTACTCGTGGTTGTACTACGGCGATGGCTACGCGGCCGCACAGGAGCTGTACAACGCACAGAACATGCAGTTGATCGGCTGGTCTATCTATGGTCAGGAATCTATGTCTTCGTCCAAGCCAATTCGCGGTTTTGAGGACCTCAAAGGCTGGAAGTTCCGTTCACCACCAGGTATGGAAACTGAGATCTTCGAGAAGCTGGGCGCGTCTCCAATCGTGATGGACTTCACCGAGATCTTCACCGCTCTTGAAACCGGTATTATCGATGGTGCTGACGCATCAGGTCTCTACAACAACGTAGGCCTGGGTCTTTACGACATCGTGAAGCATGCGACCTACCCAGGTTTCCACTCCATGCCGTCCGATCACCTGGCATGTAACCTAGACGTGTGGAACGGTATGACCGAACAGCAGCGTCGCATCATCGACACTGCGTGGCAGAAACTGTCATTCCAAATCGCTCTGTCTAACGATAAGAAGAACGCTGAAGCTGCAGCCATGCTGACGGAGCAGGGCGTTACTCTGCATGCATGGTCTGACGCTGATCGCGCTGAATTCCGTAAGGCTGCGCAGGCTGCATGGGATGACTGGGCGACACGTTCTCCAGAAGCTAATGCTCTAGTTCAGAGCCACAAGAAATACTTGAAAGAGCTTGGCCTAATCAAGTAACAGAGCGTCTCTTTTGAAACAGCTCTAGTAGAGGGGTGCTGCTGTCAGGGCAGCGCCCCTCGCACTGCAACACAGGGCTGCTCTAGCTCTGCATAACAAGAACAACTCTGAGTAGGATCTTCGGTATGAATACTCAAAGCCTTTGGCTTGGTTCCTTCCGTCAGCCCATGCGCAAGATAATGATCGGATTTATCACGCTCACGGCGTTGATGTTTGGCGTGATTCTTGTCTCTAACCTGTTTTCTGAGGAGTTTCTTGGCGTCCATGAGATGATTCGTCCTGAGGGGCGTCCAATGGTTGCTATCATGCTCTTCCTATTGGCGGGCACTATGCTGTCTGCGTCGCTCTATCTATCGGATACGGTAGAGAGCATTGAGGGGCACCCTCAGGGCTTCTTCGATATCCTATCGTTGGTGGTTTCGCGCGCTGCTATGGTGCTGACCGCTCTCACGGTACTGGTTATGTTTTATGAAGTGGTACTCCGATACCTCTTCTCTGCGCCTACACTCTGGGCCAACGAACTCTCTCTGTGGATGGCTTCGTTTATCTTTTTGTTTGCAGGCCAGTACGCCATGCAACAGCGCAGTCACATTCGCATTTATGTCATTTACGATTTGATGCCGCGTTGGATGCAGAAAACATCTGACGTCATCTCCTGTTTCCTAATCGTCTTCTTCGCCTTCGCACTAGTGTGGGGTAACTATGCTGATGCTATGCGCCGCTGGCTGCGCATGGAGACCTTTGGTACGGCCTGGGATCCACCGATTCCGGGTGTCGTGAAGCCTGCCATTCTGATCATTATTGTGCTGGTGGCAATACAGGCTATCTCCAACCTGATAGCCGACTGGAATAAAGCTCCTGAAAGTCACTCTCCTATGGATGATATTGATCAGGAAGAGATAGAGAGCATCCGACGGACATTGGAGAAGTAAGGCATTATGGAATTCTTAGAACTATTCTCCTGGATGAAGGTTGGCGACGTCGCCACGCTCTCCATCTTCCTGTTGATCGGGATGTTTATCCTACTCGCAATAGGCATGCCACTGGGGTTCGCGTCTGCGTTTCTCGCGGTAGCCGTTATTGTTATGAAGTTTGGTCCCGAAATTTCCTTTAGAAACTTCGGCAGTGGACCTTTGTCGGTGCTCGCTCAGGCCGTCTACCGGCAAATGACCAACTATGTGTTGATATCGATACCGCTGTTCATATTTATGGCGGCGTTGCTTGAGCGTTCAGGTATCGCTCGAGATATGTATAACTCCCTCAACATGTGGCTGAGCCGTACCCGTGGTGGTATCGCGATAGTCACCTCGTTGATGGCGGTAATAATGGCTGCGATGTCGGGGATTATCGGGGGTGAGGTTGTTCTTTTGGGGCTTATCGCGCTGCCGCAGATGCTACGTCTGGGTTACAACCAGAATCTAGCTATAGGTACTATTTGTGCCTCTGGCTCATTGGGTACCATGATACCTCCTTCGATCGTTCTGATCTTTTACGGTTTGGTCACTGAGACCTCAATCAAGGCGCTATTCACAGCATCATTCCTACCGGGCTTTATTCTGGCGGGTCTGATCATGCTCTACATCTTTGTACGTACGCGTTTGAATCCATCACTAGCGCCACTGCCTGAGGCCGAACCTGATGACCCAGAGGGATTGGAGAAAGGTCTGCGCTTTATAGGCTTTGTCTCCAAATTTGCCATGTACGTCATGAGCGTTGTTCTGCTGCGTACGGTTTTCTTGACGCTGACAGGACAGAACGATCCTGACATCCTAGATGAACCCTTGCGTTGGGGCATGGTCTCTGACTTGCCGTTCCAGATCGGCTTTGTTGTAGCGATGATCGTCATCACTCGCTTCCTGGTGGGGAAAGAGCGCACTGCTGAAGGCTGGGAGATGGGCCGCGGTCTGGTGGCGCCGATCATCGTCATCGGTGTTGTATTAGGCTCAATCTACATGGGTATTACCGGTATCACCGAAGCCGCGGGTATGGGGGTAATCGCCGTGTTCGTGCTGGGTGTAATACGCAGAGAGATGTCGTTCGAGGTTGTTTGGGATGCGCTGGTGCGTACACTCAAATCAACCGGCACCATCATTTGGGTAACCATAGGTGCTGCAGCTTTGGCGGCTGCATACACGCTGGCAGGCGGTCCTACCTACGTGGCGAACATGATCGTCGCGGCTGACCTACCGACGATGGGCATTATTTTCACAATGATGATTATCTTCCTGATCATGGGTATGTTCATGGACTGGGTGGGGATCGTACTGCTGATTATGCCTGTCTTCCTGCCGATCGTGCTGAAACTGCCCGTTGAGGAGCTTGGTTACTTTGGTGAAGCCTTGGATCCGCGTCAGGTCGCAATCTGGTTTGGTGTGGTCTTCTGTATGAATATGCAGGTGAGCTTCTTGTCACCGCCTTTTGGTCCGGCTGCTTTCTACCTCAAGTCTGTAGCACCAGCGCATATCACGCTGACTCAGATCTTCCGTGGATTTTTACCGTTTATCGGTCTGCAGCTTACAGCGCTATCGCTGCTGGTAGTATGGCCAGAGCTAGTTACTTTGCTACTGGATTAGACCAAGGCTCGACGAAAAGTGGCGCTTCTATGAAGCGTCACTTTTGGTTTACCCCCCCTTTAAAACTGTGTGTGGGATATCTATGAAAAGTACAGTGCGCCTGTCAGAACAGGACAATGTGGCCGTTGCAGTAAAGCCGCTTGAGCAGGGCGATTCGGGAGCCATTGAGGCGATCCCCCAAGGCCACAAGATCGCATTGCGAAACATTGAGCAGGGCGAACCGGTCTATAAATATGCGCAGGTAATCGGCTATGCAGCAGAATCTATCCCTGCTGGTGCTCATGTGCACACACACAATCTCGAATTTCGTAATGTTAGTGCGGTCTATGACTTCTCGACCAATCTGCGCGAGGTTACACCAGTCGATCGACCTGACACGTTTATGGGCTACCGCCGCCCGACGGGAAAGGTTGGTACACGCAACTACATAGCGGTGCTGACCAGCGTTAACTGTTCAGCCACTGCCGCAAGAATGATCGCTCAGCACTTCACCGAGGAGCGGTTGGCGAATTACCCGAATGTCGACGGCGTCGTTGCCTTTGTCCACGGTACTGGTTGTGCTATGGGCGGCGACGGCACTGGTTTCGCAATACTGCAGCGTGTTCTCTGGGGCTATGTGCACAACCCTAACGTAGGAGCTGCGCTGATAGCAGGGCTTGGCTGCGAGACTATGCAGTTGGACAAGCTACTGGAGTTTTACGGTCTTTCTCATAACCCACTGTTCCAAACTATGAACATCCAGGATGTGGGTGGCTTGCGCAAAACGGTTGAGCGCGGGATCGCGCAGATCGAGGAGATGTTGCCGTTGGTGAATCAGGCGCAACGTGAAGAGTGCCCTGCATCAGAGTTAATGGTGGCGCTTCAGTGCGGTGGTTCTGACGCCTTGTCGGGCATCACCGCGAACCCGGCGTTGGGCTATGCAAGTGATCTGTTGGTCGCTCAAGGCGGTGCTGTTGTGCTCGCCGAAACGCCAGAAGTGTATGGTGCAGAGCATTTATTGACGGCGCGTGCACGCAACACTGAGGTGGGCGGTAAGCTGGTGGGCTTGATACGCTGGTGGGAGGACTACACTTCGCGTAATCACGGCAGCATGGATAACAACCCTTCACCGGGCAACAAGAAGGGTGGTTTAACGACGATTTTGGAGAAGTCGCTTGGTGCTGTTGCGAAGGGCGGAACGACGCCGCTCAATGGTGTTTACAAATATGGCGAACCGGTACGCACGCCGGGCTTTAACTTTATGGATAGCCCAGGCTATGACCCAGCTAGTGTCACGGGTCAGATAGCGTCAGGTTGTAACCTCGTCACCTTTACTACCGGTCGGGGGTCGGCGTTCGGCTCTAAACCCTCACCCACGGTAAAAGTGGCAACCAATACACCGATGTATGAGCACATGATTGAGGATATGGATGTAAATGCCGGACGCGTGCTCACCGAGGGCGCCTCCGTAGAGGATGTTGGTCGCGAGATATACGCTTTATGGTTAAAGGTTGCATCAGGTGAGGCGACCAAATCTGAAGCTCAGGGATTAGGGGACTATGAGTTCGTTCCATGGCAAGTAGGAGCAGTAATGTAATGAAGATTGGATTTATTGGTCTAGGTCTTATGGGCCGTGCGATGGTTGAGTGCCTTCAGAAGGCGGGATACGACCTCAGCGTTTTGGGTAACAGAGATCGTAGTGGAGTGGAAGAGGCGCTAGAGCGCGGTGGCTCTGAAGCGATCTCAGCGAAAACATTGGCTGAGTCTAGCGACATAGTGATGATCTGTGTGGGAACCTCCGAGCAGGTTGAGCAGCGTATCTACGGTGATGAGGGCGTACTTGCCGGTGCTAAAGCTGGGCAGGTGATTATCGATTTTGGTACTTCGTTGCCAGCATCGACACTGAAAATTGGCGCCGATCTTGCCGCGAAAGGAGCGATCTATCTGGACGCGCCGCTCGGACGTACACCTGCGCACGCAAAGGATGGGTTGCTCAATATAATGTGTGCCGGCGATGAGGGCGCCTACAACCGAGTGAAGCCTGTTCTGGATGTGTTGGGCGAGAATGTGTTTCACCTTGGTAAGTTGGGTAATGGCCACACTATTAAATTGCTCAACAACTACTATGCGATGACCAGCGCTAATGCCATGGCAGAGGCCTTTGCCATGGCGGATGCTGCAGGGATAGAACGGGATGCGCTGTTTAACGTGCTGGCTGCCGGTCCGAACCGATCTGGCATGATGGAATTTATTCGAAACTATGCCGTAGAGGGCAAGATCGATCTCGCTTTCTCAGCTGCCAATGCTCGTAAAGACATCGGGTACTACCGACAGATGGCGGATGATCTCGGCAAACACAGCCGTATGTCTAACTCCACCTACGCGCTGCTCTCTGAGGTCTGCGATGGGGGGAATGGGGATATGATGGTTCCGGCCATTGTCGATTGGTTCAGTGACCACCTAGGGAGTGAACCTAAATGAGATTAGAGGGCAAACGCGCATTTATCACAGCAGCCGGACAGGGTATCGGCCGTGCCGCGGCCGAGGCTATGGCGAAGGAGGGCGCTTACGTTATCGCAACCGACCTCAACGGCGAACTTCTTAAAGATCTAAAGGTTGCTGAGAGCTTCGCTTTAGATGCGCTCGACAGCGCGGCGCTAGAAGCCGCGGTTGCGGCTGCAGATATTGATATTCTAGTGAACTGCACGGGTGTGGTTCACGCCGGCACCATCATGGATGCTACAGATGATGAGTTCGACTTTGCTATGGACCTTAACGTCCGTGCACATATGCATTCGATCAAAGCCGCACTACCGGGCATGCTGGCTAGAGGTAATGGCTCTATCGTCAATATAGCTTCTGTCTGTTCTCATCTGCGTGGTTTGCCAAACCGATTTATATACGGGACATCGAAAGCGGCGACAATCGGTTTAACGAAGCAGGTGGCGGCAGACTACATCACTCAAGGTGTGCGCTGTAACTGTATTGCGCCAGGCACTGTAGATAGCCCCTCTCTGCACGAGCGTTTACGCGCCACGGGTGACTACGACGCAGCGATGAAGCAGTTTGTAGCGCGCCAACCGATGGGGCGTTTGGGAGAAGCGCAGGAGATTGCCGATCTTGTTGTTTATCTGGCTTCGGACGAGAGCCGCTACATGACGGGACAGTGTGTCGCCATTGATGGCGGTATGACCCTGTAAGCAAAAGTCTGGGAAATCCTTTGTGGCCGTAAAACCTATAGAAGATAGAGCGTCAGCAGGTGTCATGCTGATGGTGCTGGCGGTTATCTTTTTCACCGGCATCGATACTTCAGCGAAGTGGCTCTCGATCTCTGGCCTACCGGTGATCCAAGTCGTTTTTCTGCGCTATTTTGTGCACTTTTTACTATCGATGTCGATCTATATACCGCAGGATGGACTCTCTGTTTTCCGGTCAAATGTGCCGAAAAAGCAGTTTTTACGCTCGATTTTCTTGCTCTTTAGTACCATCTTCAACTTCGCCGCGCTGAAGTACCTACCGATAACTGTGACTACAACGATTGCGTTCGCGGGACCGATTGTAACGACCTTGCTAGCGATACCGATACTGGGTGAAAAAGTTGGAATTCATCGAATCATTGCGGTGGTTGTCGGTTTTTTTGGCGTGTTGTTGGTCATCCAACCCTGGGGCGCTGCCTTCCACCCGGCGATGATTCTGAGTTTGGGTAATCTTATAATCGCTTCAGGCTACTTCATTATGACCCGAATGATCGCTGGCCTCGAGAGTAATGCGACGCAGCAGGTTTGGGGTAGTGGAATCCCGAGTATTGGTTTGGCGCCTTTTGCACTCTTTTTATGGGTCTGGCCGGAAACGCTACAGCAGTGGGCTGTAATAGTTGCTATGGGCAGTTTTGGAGCCTTTGGTCATATGGCGTCTACAAAAGCACATCGTCTTGCGGACGCTTCTCTGCTTGCACCGATGTTCTATACACAAGTCTTCTGGGCTGCGGTGGTTGGCATTCTGATATTTAATACCTGGCCTACCATTTGGACCCTCTCGGGGGGAGCGGTGATCATATGCTCCGGTATCTATATCTGGCATAGGGAGCGGCGTAAACGCAAACGGCCTCTTGCCCCGACACCTGAACCACAATTGGAGTCTGTTTAATGATTAGCGTTGTCAGAACTTTGGAGTTGCAATGTCACCTGTGCGTATAGCAGTTGCCGGTTGCGGTTTGATCGGTCGCGAGCATATCCAGCGGATACTCCAGAGTGAACGCTGCAGTTTGGCCGCCACCATTGATCCTACCCCAGAAGCTGCTGAGTATGCGTTTAGTTTGCCTGGGCAGCACTTCTCTGATTTGGGAGCGGTGCTTCGAGCCAAGTTGGCCGACGCTATTATTCTGGCGACCCCAAATCATCTGCATGCGCAACAAGCGACGGAGTGTGTTGAGGCTGGCTTGGCAGTGCTGGTTGAGAAACCGGTGACGGACAGTCTTGAAACCGCGCACAAGTTGGTTCAGCTTGTTGATGCTAAATCCGCGCGCGTTTTGGTTGGGCATCATCGTGCGCACAGTCCGATCATGCGAGAGGCTGAGCGCATTGTAAAAGAGGGTGTTCTTGGCAAGTTAGTTGGAATACAGGGCAGTGCTACCTTTTATAAGCCTGATCACTATTTTGACGCCGGACCTTGGCGCACGAAAAAGGGCGGCGGTCCGGTGCTGATCAACCTCATTCACGAGATTGGGAACTTGCGCCAAATCGCAGGGGAGATCGAAGCTGTTGAAGCTCTGGCGTCCAACGCGACCCGGCAGTTCGAGGTTGAAGATACTGCGGCGATTCTGTTCCGCTTTGCCAGTGGTGCGCTCGCTACATTTTTGCTGTCGGATACGGCAGCGTCCGCGCGCAGTTGGGAACAGACTGCACAGGAAAACCCATCATACTCCACCTATGACGATGAGGATTGTTATGTGGTTTCAGGTACCCAGGGTACGCTCTCTGTGCCGACGATGCGGATCAAACGCTTCGCGGATGGGGTCGAGCGCTCTTGGTGGAACGAATTTGAATGTTCGGTGCACCCGATAGAGCGTCAGGATCCGTTGATACTGCAGCTTGAGCACTTTTGCGATCTGGCACGGGGGCTGGTAGCGCCAAAAGTCAGCGCATTCGATGGGATGCAGAATCTACGTGTAGTGGACGCTATAGAGCGATCAATTGCGACGGGTCGCGTCATTAAGCTCTAGTTCCTATCGACTGCATACGTTGATCCGCCTCCCGCAATTTTGCCCAGTTAAATCGCACTCCGGTGCCCGGCTCGTTAGGTGCCACCGCCATATGGTTATCAATTAGCAGCGGTCGCTCGGTGTATTGATCAATCGGGAAGGAGTGCACTTCAAGCCAACCTGCATTGGGTTGTGCGCTGAGCAGGCTGACGTGCAGCTCCTGCATCCCGTGGCTGCATACCGGTATCCCATATTTGCGGCTCATCTCTGCAACCTGCAGCCATCCCGTAATACCGCCACAATTAGAGGCATCGGGCTGAATGAAACCCAGCTTTGCTTGCTCGAATGCCATCTCAAACTCGTGAATAGTATGCAGGTTCTCGCCCATTGCCAGAGGCACACCAGTCGTCTCAGCGATTTGAGCAAAACCGAGATAGTTATCGGGAATCGTAGGCTCTTCAAACCAGAGCAGATTATGCGGCTCAAATCCACGAGCCGCTAAAATAGCCTGCTCAACGCTCATAGAGTAGTTGGCATCTGCAGCAAGCGCTCTCTCGGGGCCGATCAGTTGGCGAACAGCAGCAACGCGCTCGATATCTTCTGCGATGCTCGGACGTCCGACCTTGAGCTTGACGCCATTGAGACCCTGATCCAAGTAGCCCTGCATATTGCTAAGAAGTTTATCCATATCGAACCCAAGATCAATACCGCCACCATAGGCTTTACAGCGGTCTGACGCGCCTCCAGCCATACGCCAAAGAGGCAGGCCAGAACTTTTACAGCGCAGATCCCAGAGTGCTATATCGGCTGCCGATATGGCGAAGGACGCGATACCGCCGCGGGCGACATAGTGAACGTGCCACTGCATCGATTCATATAAGGCTTCGACATCCGTTGGATCTTTGCCTAAAAGGAAGGGTTTAAGGTCGTACTCCAGCATGGCCAGAATTGCATGGCCGCCCTTGCCTCCCGTATAGGTGTACCCAGTCCCCGTTCTGTCATCGTCTAGATCGATTGTGCAGGTTACAAGCTCGAAGTGAGTGTGGTCACCGTGCTTTGCATCTACCAGGGTTTCGGTCAGGGGGACTTGGAAGAGTTGGTTTGTTATTTTTATGATCTTGCTCATACTCCGCTCGCTTCCCTTGTTTGTTACTGTCAAAAACGTCTGCTAGTTAAATGCGATACCGATAATAATAGGGATGGTCAGGATACTAACGACAGTCGATACCAAGATCGAGAAGGAGACTCGATCTGATGGGATGTTGTAGTGGCTGACTAGCATATAAATATTGCCAGCCACCGGCATCGCCGCACAGGCTGCCAGTACTGCCGCTTGAAACTCTGTTAGATCAAATATCAGGATAGCTGTAAGGGCAACCGCAAAGGGATGTACGAAAAGTTTATTCGCTGATATCAGTGCTGTAGTGCCGTAGCCTCCGCGCTGGGCATACATCATGGATGCTCCGATAGCGAACAAAGCACCCGGTGTCGAGGCACCCGCTAGAATGACCAAGAACTGGTTCAGTGTATCGGGTGTGTGTATATCTAGCGCGGACCAACTCAAGCCGAGTCCAATAGATAGCACCATCGGATTCTTTAGTAGACCTGCCAGCACGCTGGCTATTAGCTTGATATCAAGGTGTCCTTTACGGTTCGCCACAATAAGACTGACGGCTAGCGGGTAGAAAACTACCAGATCGCAGATCAGCACCATGATGACGTAGGGGATGGACTCCTTACCAAGCAGGATAGGAAGCATAGCGAGCCCCATCCAGCCCATGTTGCCGATTACCGAACAGTGTCCGCTAACTAGTGCCAGTTCAAAGCTATCGCCCTGTAGGCGTCTGAGCCAGATTGTGCCAAGGTAGACAGCGAAGGATCCGATAAGGTAGGCGGCGGTGAACTTAAGCTCGAAGATCTCCCCCAGACTTAGCTCGGAGGCGAAATTAAATATCATCGCTGAGAGCGGGAAGTAGAATACGAACTTGGTCAGGTAAGCTGTCGCCTCGCGCGTAAAGTTGCCGCTATACGCGGCAACAAAGCCGAGCGCGATGAGGCCAAAAAATGGCAGTGTGTTTAGAAAAACCTCGAGCACAGTTTAGTTACCAAAGGCTGGAAGCCAGCCCAGAGTCTCTTCCGTACTTCCTGCAACCTTGTATTCAGCCCCCAGCGGTGAGGTCCAGCCACTCTGGTCGATGTGAGCAAATACCTCGTCGTAGTTGACCTCGCCGTGATCTGGTGCGCCGCGGTCGGGCACAGAAGCGAACTGCACATGCCCAATAAACGGCAGGCAAGCGTCGAAGCGACCGAGCACGTCGCCCTCTGTGCGTCCCACGTGGTAGCAGTCGAACATGAGTTTGACGTTGGGTAGGTTAAGCATTTCGAGGAGCTCGACCGCGTGCAGAGTATCGCGCAAAAAGTACCCCGGCATATCAAAAGGGTTGAGCGGTTCAATAAGAATCGACATACCTTGTTTTGCAGCCTGTTCTGAGGCGTAACGCAGATTCTCTAGGTAGGTTGTTTGAGCTAGCTCACCCTCCGATTGCCCAGCCATTACGTGAACACTCGCTGCGCCAATTGCACTACCGTAGGCGATCGCTTGATCAATCGCCTCGCGTGCTTCAGCAACACGCTCGGGGAGTGCCGCCATGCCAGCATTTAGGGGACCTCGTACGGTATTTAGCCCTAGCATTTGTAGCCCGGTGTCGCTCAGCGCTGCTTGGATATCAGCCAGTGGTTCACCGTAGGGCCAGTGACACTCGACTGCGTCGAAACCTGCGGCTTTAGCCGCGCGAATAGCATCTGCCAAGGGACGGTCAGTCCAAAGAAAACCTAGGTTTGCCGAGAAAGCTGGCATCAGTTCCACTCCACGTTATATTGTCGTACCAGTGCATCAACCTGCTCTGGCGTGAGTCCATTGGGTTCAAGTGCTCGAGTCAGGAAAGCCAATTTAGCTGTGGCTTCTAACTCCTCA
This sequence comes from Oceanospirillaceae bacterium, assembly GCA_013373575.1. GTDB lineage: Bacteria > Pseudomonadota > Gammaproteobacteria > Pseudomonadales > Balneatricaceae > Marinobacterium_E. The sequence continues at coordinate 24,540 of JABXHP010000295.1, forward strand.
GCGGCATAGACCGCAGCTTCTATGTTCTTTGCAGTCACTACTGGACCGTGGTTGGCTAGCATCACTGCGGCATGTTTGCCGGCTAGTCCCGTAATGGCTTTGCCAATCTCGGGGCTGCCAGGAATGTAGTAGGGCAGTAGGCGTACTTTGCCGAGCTGCATAATGCCGTACGGGGTGAGATGGGGTAGCCAATCTGTCTCATCCTCAGCCGGCAGCAGTGATAGTGCAGTGGAGTGACAGCTATGCAGATGCACAACAGCACCAGCTTTATCTCCACGGGTACTGTAAAAAGCTTGGTGCAGTGGCACCTCTTTGGTGGGTTTAGCGCCCGAAATCAACTCTCCATTGGGGCTGATAACACTTAGCCCCTCGGGTGTCAGGCGACCGAGCGATGAGCCGGTTGGCGTGACAATAATATTGCCATCGGGTAAGCGCGCTGAGAGGTTGCCTGTGCTACCGTGGGTCAGCCCCCGGTTATACAGGCTTAGGCCGAGTTCGCAGAGTTGTTCGCGAATATCCATGACTTAATCCAGTAGGCTCAGTGCATCTTTAAAGAAAGTCGGTGAGCCGAAGTTACCACTCTTGAGCGCCAGTGCAACGGTGTCCTTGTCGCTTCCTGAGTAGACCCAAGGTACACCCGGGCAGATCTCTTTACCAATGAGTACTTCACGCACCCCCAGTGCTTGAGTCACTGCCCCTGACGTTTCACCACCCGCCACAACAAAGCGACGCACACCCCGAGTGTAGGCCTGCTGCGCCAGTGTCGCCATCGCCTGCTCAACCAGTTCGCCCGCTGCAGCTACCCCGAGCTTTGCCTGGGACGCTTTAACCGCCTCTGGGGTATCTGTAGCGTAAACGAGGCCGACTTCATTGGCGCCAAGGTTGTCGATCCAGTTAAGGCACTGCTCTAGTGCCTCTGCATTGAGTTCGCTCGGCTTGAGTTGATAACTTGGATTCGAGGCTTTCCACTCGCTGACCTGTCTATTGGTCATCTGTGAGCAGCTACCACTGAAGATGATGGCGCGTTTAGCAGGCTGTGGGTCAGCAACTGGATCTGTAGAGCTCAAGCCGAGCTTATCAGGGATAGGCAGTGCCAGCGCACTACCACCGGTCAGTAGTACAGACTCAGGTGTCTTCTCAATTAGACGCACTAGGTCGTTAAACTCTACCGCGTCCGCAATGATGTGTGTCGTATCAGGTATCGACTGGTTATCTGCTTGCTGAATACGGTTCCACAGTCCCACACTGCCGTTAACTTGCGGTTGAAGTACACGGACGAGATTGGAGTCTGTCATGGGCGTTAACGGATGATCTTTGAGACTCGACTCGCTGAGTAGCTGTTCGCCAACAAAGAGATTGCCCATAAATACCGAACGACCGTTCTCTGGGAACGCCGGGCAATAGAGAGCCTGAGTTTGCCCTGTGATCGACATCAACGCCTCAGCCACTGGACCAATATTACCCTGTGCAGTGGAGTCGAATGTTGAACAGTATTTCCAATAGAGCGACTCTGCCCCGCCTGCGAGTAGCCAGTGTGCTGCTTGCGAGCAATCTGCAACGGCCTTGGCGACGGGCTCGGTACGACATTTTAATGCAACGATTTCGATATCTGCACTGCCATCGCAGGGGTGGTCAGGAAGACCAAAATGGAGCTTAACTGAAGCGCCGCTTCGGCGAAGCAGCCCTGCTAGATCAGTGGCTCCGGTAAAGTCGTCTGCAATACACCCTAACTTCATGACTTCATTCCCGGTACTTTGATGCCGGACTTTTCGGCTAAGATTTTTACAATGGCACTGTCATCCTCAAGGCCAAGTCCACTCTGTGAAGCCTCCTTATAGAGTGCCAGCGCGGTTTTTGACAGCGGCGTTTCAACGCCTTTGAGCGAGGCTTCATCGGTGACAATGCCCATATCTTTTACAAAAATATCGACGGTCGATAGTGGCGTGTAGTCCCCGTTAACGATGTGTGGACCCCGGTTCTCCCACATCCAAGAGTTACCGGCGCACTTGGTGATGATCTCAAACACCTGTTGCAGGTCCATATCATAGGAGGCCGCCATGTTTAAGGCTTCGGCCGTCGAGGCTATATGAACTCCGGCTAGCAACTGATTGATGAGCTTCATGCGCGAACCATTACCCGGTTCACTCCCTAGATCGAAGACATTCGCGGAGATCGCGTCAAAGACGGGTTTAATGTTCGCCATAGTCTCGGCTGCGCCTGATGCCATGATCGACATGTCGCCACTGGCAGCTTTGGCTGCGCCGCCGCTTACAGGTGCGTCTATGTACCCGAAGCCCGCGGCTGAAACTTTCTCGGCCAGCTCTACAGCCTTAGAGGGTGGAATAGTGACGCAATTTATAACCGCGGCACCGTGGGCGAGTTTTGTCATGGCCGGGGAGTCGAAAAGTACACTTTGCGCTTGCTGAGCATTGACCACGAATAGAACAAGTGCATCAATCGTTTCAATATCATCCCAAGAGCTTGTGCCTTGTCCGTATTCAGCAGTAAAACGTTCAACAGCGCCAGGATTGAGGTCAAATCCCCAGGTATTCAACCCAGCTTTGGCGCAATTACTGGCTGCACCGTATCCCATAGAGCCGAGTCCAACCACGACTACATTCATACCATTCACTCCCTATCGATAGGTCACGCAGACCGAATAAATTTAAACACGGCCTTTAAAGGCAAGCGGTCATACCGCCATCTACAAAAATTGTCTGGCCGTTGACGAAACTGGAGGCAGGTGAAGTTAAGAAGATACATGCGCCCACCAGCTCATCTATCTGCCCCCAGCGTCCGGTGGGGGTTCTTTTGTTAATCCAAGCACAGAACTCTGGGTCCGCAACTAAAGCTGCATTGAGCGGTGTATCGAAATATCCCGGAGCAATCGCGTTGCAGGTTAATCCGTGCTTTGCCCAGTCTGTCGCCATACCTTTAGTCAGGTTGGCGACTGCACCCTTAGAGGTGGTGTAGGGGGCAATGCCTGGACGTGCCATCGCCGTTTGAACACTAGCGATATTGACTATCTTGCCGTAGCCACGCGCGATCATGTGCTTAGCGACTGGCTGGCTGACATAAAATATTGAATTAACGTTGGTACGCATTAGATGGTCAAAGGTCTCCACCGGATACTCCTCGAGTGGTGTGCGAAACTGCATACCGGCGTTATTTATCAGAATTGAGATCGGCCCCTTCTCAAGTTCGAACTTGTCGATTGCCAATTTAGCAGCCTGCGCGTCAGTCACATCAAAACTGAGCGTTTCAATATCGTATCCTTCACCTGCCAGAGATTGTCGCGCCTCCTCCAACTTCTCCGGATTACGTGCATTGATAACCACGCGAGCACCGGCCTGCGCAAGGCCCCTAGCCAGCGCGAAACCTATACCCATTGAAGATCCGGTCACAAGAGCAGTCTGGCCAGTCAGATCGAAAAGTTTCATAGTGTTCCCGAAGTAGTTGAGGCGTAAATGTTCTATCTAAGGCTTCGATGGTATACCATCTTTCGAACGAATAAAAACAGAGTGAGTTCACATTGTGGACACTCAAGAAAAGAGACCTGACCGATGAAAGCGATATTTGCCCACGGCCCAAAAGATATACGTTTGACTGATATCGATGCAGAACCGCTGAAACCGGGAGAGGTGCGTGTTAACACGGCCCGTGGAGGGATTTGTGGCTCTGATCTTCATTATTTTAACCACGGTGGATTCGGTGATGTCCGGTTAAAAGAACCGATGATTTTAGGTCACGAAGTGTCAGGCTACATCGCAGAGCTAGGCGCAGAGGTGCAGGGGTTGGCAGTGGGTGATCTCGTTGCCATTTCGCCCTCGCGACCCTGCGGAGGCTGTGAATACTGTCAACAGGGTCTGCAAAATCATTGCATGAATATGCAGTTTTATGGATCGGCAATGCCCTTTCCTCACATTCAAGGGGCTTTTAGAACATCCTTAGTGATCGATTCATCCCAAGC
>JABXHP010000258.1 GCA_013373575.1 Oceanospirillaceae bacterium
AATCGGCACATTCAATATCGCTCGACTCGCCGCCAATGTGATGCAACATAATGAACCGGGTGAATCAGGCGAGCGCGGTGTGATTGTTAATACCGCCTCAGTTGCGGCCTTTGACGGCCAAATTGGCCAAGCAGCCTATTCAGCATCAAAAGCAGGTGTAGCGGCTATGACACTGCCGATCGCTCGCGAATTGGCGAAGCTCGGCATCCGCATTATGACGATAGCGCCTGGCCTGTTCCGCACGCCACTGATGGATGAACTACCAACTGAGGTGCAGGACGCGCTTGGCGCATCAGTGCCTTTCCCATCACGTTTGGGCAACCCGGATGAGTTTGCCATGCTGGCACAGCAGATTATTGAAAATCAGATGCTTAACGGTGAAGTGATCCGCCTCGACGGCGCGATCCGCATGGCTGCCAAATAAACGCTATAGGACGCAGGAGCTAAAACAGTGAGCGATTACCGCGCCCCGATAAAAGAGATGCGATTTCTGGTAGAGCAGGCAGTTTGCGCCACCGGAATCCAGGCGATAGACGAGCTCGCCGACTTCGACATGGAGACAGTTTCTGCCGTACTCGAAGCAGCGGGTGAGTTTGCCAACCGAGGCCTCGCACCACTGAACTCAGTTGGTGATGCACAGGGGTGCAGTTTTGCCGATGGCAAAGTGACCACACCTCAGGGCTGGAAAGCTGCCTACGATCAGTTCTGCCAAGATGGCTGGATGGGTCTGGCACTGCCGATGGATTTCGGCGGTCAACAGTTGCCTAAATTTATCGCTCAGCCAGTTAATGAGATGTGGCACAGTGCCAACCTATCATTCGTCATGTTCCACGCGCTGGTTCAGGGCTGCAGTGAAATTCTATTGAAGTTCGGTACCGAAGAGCAGCAAGCGCGCTACATTGAGAAGATGATTAGCGGCGAATGGACTGCGGCAATGTCACTAACAGAGCCGAGCGCAGGATCTGACCTTGGTGAGCTGAAAACTAAAGCGATACCGCAGCAGAACGGCCAATATCTCATTAAAGGCCAGAAGATCTACATCTCCTACGGTGAACATGATCTGACTAAGAACAAGATCCACTTCGTACTGGCGCGCACGCCAGACGCCCCTGAGGGCAGCCGCGGTATCTCACTATTTGCGGTACCCGCTTACCGCATTAATGAAGATGGGTCACTAGGCGAGTTCAACGATGTTCTCTGTACCGGCATTGAGCACAAGACCGGCCTACACGGCAGTCCGACCTGTTCGATCAGCTACGGTGACAACGACAACTGCTACGGCGAACTGATCGGCACAGAGAACAAGGGCCTCGCCGCCATGTTCATCTTGATGAACGAAGCACGCCTCGCTGTCGGTTTGCAGGGAGTCGCACTAGGCGAACTCGCATACCAGAAGGCTGCTGAATATGCACTTGAGCGCACACAGGGCGCGCACTTCGAAAGCAAAGAGCGCCGTGTCACTATTGTTCAGCATCCCGATGTTGCTCGCCTACTACTGACAATAAAGTCGCAGGTTTTCGCTCAGCGCGCGCTAGGCTATCTGATTGCGGCTCTGGTTGATAAGTCCGAACACACTCAAGACGAGACAGAGAAAGCGTCATTAGAGGCGCGCATCGCCCTCCTAACGCCCATCTTTAAAGCCTTCTCTACCGAGCAGAGCAACCTAATGGCGGGCTCTGCAATTCAAGTATTTGGCGGTATGGGTTTTGTTGAAGAGACTGGCGTAGCGCAGATCATGCGTGATGCACGCATCACCACAATCTATGAGGGCACTACCGGGATTCAAGCAAAAGACCTGCTGTTCCGCAAAATCCTAGCGGATAAGGGCACAGCACTCGAGTCCCTTATCACTGAGATTGAAGAGACTGCCAACAAACTCAAAGCTGAACCCGAGCTCGCCTCCCTCGGCGGCAATCTGAGTAGCGCACTCTATGCAGTACGCGGCGTCGGCGCGCAGATGGCGAAGAGCAGCAACCTGTTGCAGCTTAATGCCGGTGGCGTTGCCATGCTTGAAGCGCTCGGCTTCCTCACCTCAGCCTGGCAGCTCGGTGAGTCATCCCTACGTGCTCAAGCAGAATTGAGTGCTGGCAATGACCCTAAATTCTACGGCAATATCCTTGCAATGGCGAAATTCCACGACGCTCACCTGCTACCGCAGTTGCACGCACGCTTGAGCACCTTTAGCCAAGCTGCAGCGGGCATCGCTGAATACATTTTTGACGTGTAGATTTGAAGAGCAGAGACAATAAGATGCAAGCAGAATTTCACTCAGTAAATATCAATGATTTCGGAGTCACAGTCGAGAACGCAGCAGATGGGGTGCAATACGTAACCAGCGCCGAACCGCTTGGCGACTATCCAGTAAAGCTGACCGATAAACTGGTGCACTGGGCAACAGAGACACCCGATACAGTCCTGATTAACCAGCGCGGCGATAGCGGTGAGTGGGAGTCACTCACGTTCGCCCAAGCGCTGCAGCGCGTGCGCTCTATCGCAAGCTGGATGCTCTCACAGAACCTCAGCAACGAGCGGCCTGTGGTGATCCTGTCCGGTAACTCTACCGAGCACCTGCTGGTCGCGCTGGCCTCGATGTACATCGGCGTGCCGTTCTCACCTATATCTACCGCCTACTCACTTATCTCCAGCGATTATGGCAAGCTTCATCACGTATTCGACACGCTGACACCGGGGCTAATCTTCACCGATAATCTGGGCCCCTACCGTGATGCGATTGATGCGGTTAACGGCGGCAAAGCACCCGTTCTAACCTGCTCTGCCGAACACGCAACCGACGGCTTGAACTACCCGGTTGCAAACTTCAGCGACGCCCTGAGCCACACCGCTTCGGCTGAAGCTGATGCAATCCACGAGGCACTGACCGGCGACGCTATTGCCAAATTCCTCTGGACATCAGGCTCAACCGGAATGCCAAAGGCGGTTATCAATACACAGCAGATGATCTGTGCCAACCAAGAGATGGTGCGCTCGGTCTACGCCTTTCTCAAGGACGAGAAGCCTGTCATCCTTGACTGGCTCCCGTGGAACCACACTTTTGGCGGCAACCAGAATATCGGCCTAGCAGTCTACAACGGCGGTACTTTCTACATTGATGAAGGCAAGCCGGTACCGAAAATGATCCACCACACGATAGAGAACCTCAAAGAGATTTCGCCAACCATCTACTTCAATGTCCCTAAGGGCTTCGAGTTAATGGCAAAAGAGCTAAAGGCGAATCCTGAGATTGCTAAATCGCTGTTCAAAAACCTAAAGATGTTTTTCTTCGCCGGTGCTGGCCTTGCGCAGCACGTCTGGGATCAACTTGACGAACTTGCAGTTGAGTATACCGGCAAGAAAGTACCTATGGTGACAGGCCTAGGTGCTACTGAAACAGCGCCGTCTGTGCTCTTCGCCTCGGTCGAGGAGTCTGCATCGGGCGTGATTGGCACCCCGGCCCCCGGCATCAAGATCAAGCTCATTCCTAATGGTGATAAAACCGAGATTCGCGTTAAAGCAGTTACGGTTACTCCGGGATATTGGCGCAACGAAGAGCAGACTAAGAAAGCCTTTGATGAAGAGGGTTACTACTGTCTGGGTGACGCTGTGAAGTGGATCGATCCGGCCGCACCCAACCGCGGCATGCTGTTTGATGGTCGCGTCTCTGAAGACTTCAAACTCGACACGGGCACTTGGGTCAGCGTCGGCACACTGCGCGCATCGCTGATTCACCACTTTGCACCCTACGTGCAGGATGCAGTGATCTGTGGCCGTGACCGCGGTTACATCGCAGCGATGATCTTCCCAGACTGGACCCACCTTCAGGCCTTGGTGCCTGGCGGTACAGAGATGGACAACGAGACTCTCGTCGCCCAGCCACAGGTAAAAGAGGTGATGGCAGAGCGTCTCGAGCAGATGGCAGCCTCCAGCACAGGTAGTTCGACCCGTGTTAAGCGCATTACTATTTTGACAGAGCTCCCCTCTATCGATGGTAATGAGATCACCGACAAAGGCTCTATCAACCAGCGTGCAGTGATGAGCTGTCGCGAGGGTATTATGAACTCCCTCTATGATGAGAACCCGGCCGACCACGTAATCTCACTTTAACGGAGCAGATAGATGATTAATCTAGACGAAATTATTGCCATCGACTTCCACACCCACGCGGAAGAGCCCTGCTCCTGCGAGCGTGATGATGGCTACTTTGAGTTTCAGGAAGCCTTCGCCAAATACTTCAAAAACCCGGCTGGCCACAACATGATGCCGTCGCCGCAGGAGACAGCGGCCTACTACCGCGAACGCAAGATCGCATCAGTGATCTTCCCCGTTGATGCCGAGCGCAACACCGGCTTCAAACGTTACGAGAACGAGGAAGTTGCGCGCATCTGTGCCGAGAACGATGACATCCTTATTCCCTTTGCCTCCATTGATCCTGCGAAAGGATTGATGGGCGCACGCGAAGCGCGCCGCTTGGTGCGTGACTTTGGCGTAAAAGGCTTCAAGTTCCACCCAACCATGCAGGGCTTCTACCCGAACGACCGCATGGCCTACCCACTCTACGAAGCGATCGCTGAGGAGGGTGCCATTGCACTCTTTCATACTGGCCAGACAGGCGTTGGCGCGGGTGCACCGGGAGGGATGAATATGCGCCTCAAATACAGCCAGCCGATCTACCTCGACGATGTTGCGGCCGACTTCCCAGATATGCCAATTGTAATGGCACATCCAGCCTTCCCTTGGCAGGAGGAGCAGCTCTCCATTTTGACTCACAAGCCTAATGTCTACATGGACCTTTCAGGCTGGTCGCCGAAGTACTTCGCGCCCATTCTGATTCAATACATGAACTCCATCCTCAAGAAAAAGATGCTGTTCGGATCGGACTGGCCGGTGATCACACCTGACCGCTGGATATCGGATTTCGACAAGCTCGATGTAAAAGAGGAAGTAAAGCCTCTCATCATGAAAGAGAACGCCGCCCGCCTGCTTAAGCTGAAATAGAGCGGCCAAAATCGCCCAAAAAATTGGGCGATTTACTCCCTCCCACCTATCTATAGGGCTCAACTCATTGAGCTCTAACGGCATAAATACTCAGCTAGTGATTAAAAGCCTCAAGCCGCAAACCGTCAGGCGTAACAAGTATGCAGTCCATCCCGGCAGCATGAGCCGCCTGCAGACCAATTTGAGTATCCTCAAACACCACGCAGCGCTCTGGCAACACCCC
>JABXHP010000213.1 GCA_013373575.1 Oceanospirillaceae bacterium
AAAGCGGCCCAGGTCGAGGTTGTTGAGGCGGCCCAAACGGCTTACTCGGCTGAGTTTAACCAGCGTATGCAGCGCCTTGAGGTACTTAGTCGGCAAGGGTCAGTAGATGCGCAGAGAGAGCTCGACATGCTAACTTCACAGCGTCAGCAGATAGAGCAGGCGCTCGGTCGTCTGGAACTGGTGCCTGATGCGCTACGAGTCATTGTTATCGGTGAATAAGTTGAGTCTGGTAAAGGCACTGGAACTGCGCATTCATCCTCCCTATCTCTGGGTGATTTTTGGTTTACCTGCGTTGCTGGGGGATTGGAGCAATCTTATGCACCCGCTCAGCTTGCTGCTAAGTGCTGTTGCTGGCGTGCTTGGATCGGTTGCACTGCTGAGTTTCTTTATCGCTCGGACCACCTACAAGCCGCACCAGCCGCACAGAACTTGCAGACTCGTTACCAGCGGGGTCTATCGCTACTCGCGCAACCCGATGTATCTCGGGTTGGTACTGCTACTCATTGCGCTCTATGTGGCAATGAGAGCTTGGTGGGGCGTGGCACTAGTACCGCTGTTTGTGCTCTGGCTGCAGCGCTTTCAGATAAGTGTCGAGGAGCGCATATTGCGGGAGAACTTTGGCCAAGAGTACCTAGCTTACCTTGAGCGAGTGCGCCGCTGGTGTTAGCTTCCAGAGAGGCGCGGCTGCTGCTGGCTCTGCTGACGCTACTGCTCCTGCCTCTGAGCTGGTGGGCGCCTATCTTTACGTTAACCCAGCTCTGGCTATTTGATGATCGTGTCTCAATGTTCTCTGTAGTTGTCTCTCTTTATGAGTCGGGCAACCTACTTCTGCTTCTAATTATTGGTTCAGCCAGCATGCTGTTACCGTTGTTCAAAGCCGTTCTATTGGTGGCGCAAAATCTGCCGCGCAAGCGTCTTGCCCTCTCACCTACAGTGAACCGTCTGCTGTCTCGTTTAGCTCGCTGGGCGATGCTGGATATCTGGGTGGTGGCGCTTTTGGTAGTCCTGGTGAAGTTGAGCGCTTGGGCTGATGCCGAGGTGGAATGGGGGCTCTACTTGCAGCTGACCTTGGTGGTACTGATGCTCTGGCAGAGCCGCGCTACGCCAAATCACTAAGCAATCGGAAGCGTCATCTCCTGTCCGGTGAACAATAACGCAATTTTTCGTATCTCGGCTAAACTGCTCCTATAGATATTAACGGAGTTCGCCCGTGTCATTCGCGCTGAAGCAGTATAGCGACAATCCTATCTACACCCGCCTGTTGCAGACGGCACTCAGCCGTTTGCCTCTAGCCCTGTGCATCTATGATGCTGACACCAACTTGGTCTATGCCAATGACACCTATATGGAACTTTGGGGGTTTGAGGAGAGAGACCTTGCCCAAGAACTGAATTCGCAGCGCTTAACACGGCAACTTGAGAAGGTGACCACTGAATCATCTCAGGCTTTAGTTGAGGTGCTCTCGGGATACGATGACTGCACGCGAATTGAGTTTCGCGATGGGCGTATTTTTGACCTATTTACACTGAAATTTCGGCTTGAGGGCAAAAAAGATTTCAATCTGCGAATTTGGCGGGATCAGAGTCAGCAGGCGTGGCAGTTGGAGCAGGTCACTGAACAGCTAGGGATGTTTAAAACCCTGACCAACCTGCTACCGGATCAGCTCTTTTTTAAAGATGCAAATCAGTGTTACATGGAAGTCAATGAGAGCTTCTTGGTGCATCATGGTTTGGAGGGGATGGACGCTATTCTAGGTCTGAATGACAGTACGCTGTTGCTGCCTGAGTACTGGAAACGCAGTGAATTTGAAGAGCAGGAGATTATTCGTACTGGTAAACCGGTTGTCAGTGATCTGCGGGAGGAGGTGCGCCTCAACGGGGATCGCGTCTGGAGTCAGTGCACCAAGCTGCCCTACTACGACGCCAAGGGCGAGATAAGTGGCATATTTGGTTTCTCTGTTGATGTCACCGATCAACGTCGTAACGAGCAGCTTATTTGGCAACAGGCCAACTACGATCATCTTACCCAGTTGCCCAATCGCCGTCTTTTTGCAGAGCGCTGGCACAGTGCCTGGCAAGCGCATCTAAGAGATCCTAAAGCGATAGGCCTGCTTTTGATCAACCTCGATGGCTTTAAAATCATTAATGACTCGCTCGGTTTCCAGAGTGGTGAGCAGTTGCTCGTAAGCGTGGCCGAACGTCTGCGTCGTTGCGTTCGTAGTAAAGACTCGATAGCACGGCTTAGTGGGGATGAGTTTGCGATACTTGCCACCGACCTAAAAAACGAAGATGACCTCAGAGTTGTTGTGCGCAAAGTTTTGGCTCAGTTTGACGAGCCGTTCATCATTAGCCGTCAATCACTTACGGTTCATGCAAGCTTGGGTGTTGCCTATGCGCCTGAAGATGGCGAGGATCTGGATACTGTCATGATGCACGCTGACCAAGCGTTGCATGAGGTGAAGCGACAGGGTGGCAAAAACTGGAAACGGTTTACTGAAGAGCTAAACGCAAACGTATCTCAGCAGTTCAGCCTGGCCAATGATCTGCGCTACGCCGTTAAGAATCAGGAGTTCAGCATCAACTTTCAGCCGATTGTTGATATGCAGTCCAATCTTGAGTGGGTCAAGGTGGAGACACTAATACGCTGGCATCACCCACGCCGTGGCTGGGTCTCACCTGCCGACTTTATTCCTGTCGCCGAGCAGACAGGGCTGATTGTTGAGATTGGCGAGTGGGTCTTTCATGAAGCGATAGAGCGTCTTGCTGAGATACAGCAGGAGACGGGGCTCAGTCTGCTTGTATCAGTAAACGTCTCGCCTCGTCAGCTCAAAGCGGAGGGTTTTGACCCCAATCGCTGGCTCGAGCATGCCAAAAAGCTCGGTGTTGATCCGAGCAACATCGTTGTAGAGATTACTGAGGGTATGTTCCTAGACCCTGATGAACAGGTGCTGGGGCACCTTGATCGCTTTACCGAACTCGATATGAAGATCTCCCTCGACGATTTCGGTACGGGCTACGCCTCCGTCTCCTTCTTGGAGAACTTTTCGGTTGATGTCCTTAAACTCGACCGCGCGTTTGTTAATGACGCTGAAAAGACACCGCGACGCCGGATTCTTGCAGAGGCTATTATCAATATGGCCAAGGCATTAGAGCTGGAGGTGGTTGCTGAGGGTATCGAGACTGAAGCGCAGAGTGATTGGCTGCGCGCGGCGGGTTGTGAGTACGGGCAGGGCTATTTTTACTCTAAACCCCTGACGCCCGGCAAGTTGCTAGAGCAACTGCGCGAGCGTCAGGGCTCCAAAGGTTAGTGAACGATAAGCACCATCGTAAGACCGGTAATTGTCATTAGAACAGTGTAAGGCAGCGCCATCCAAACCATCGTTCCGTAGGAGAGCCGAATCAGCGGGGCGATAGCTGAGGTCAGCAAAAACAGGAAGGCTGCCTGACCATTCGGTGTCGCAACCGATGGAATGTTTGTTCCTGTGTTTATTGCGACGGCGAGGGTGTCGAAGTGTTCGCGCGAGATCTCCCCCGCATTAAGTGCCGCCACGATCTCGTTGATGTAGACGGTAGCGACAAAGACATTATCACTGAATGCAGAGAGAATGCCGTTAGCCATAAAGAAGACGGCAGGCTGTGATTCTAGATCGAGTGATAGGGCGTAGGTGATGATTGGCTGGAATAGGTGCTGCTCATGAATCACCGATACTATCGCAAAAAAGACGACGAGTAGTGCAGTGAACGGCAGAGCCTCTTCAAAGGCCTTGCCGATTTGGTGCTCTTCAGTGATGCCGTTGAATGCGGTAAGCAAGATGATGACGGTAAGACCGATAAGGCCGACTTCTGCCAAGTGCAGTGCTAGCGCGGCTATCAGAAACAGCCCAACCAGCGCTTGCACCAGCAGTGCGGCACGGTCATTCTTGGACTTGCGAGCTGACTGGGTAACAGCGTAATCGACCAGTATCGTGCGAACATTTTCAGGGAGGCGTGCTCCGTAGCCAAAACGACGGGTCTTCTCGAGCATAAAGCAGGTCACTAGACCGACCACAAGAACCGGTATGGTGATGGGTGCCATGCGTGTGAAGAACTCGACAAAATCCCAACCAGCACGCTGTGCAATCAATAGATTCTGCGGCTCACCAACAAGTGTACACACACCACCCAATGCTGTGCCGACCGCGCCGTGCATCAATAATGAACGTAAGAAAGCACGGAAGTCCTCAAGATCCTGGCGGCGCTCCTCTCTAACGGTGCCGTCAGACGAGTGGTCATGGCTGTCATAGAAGTGCTTTCCTGATGCTACCTTGTGGTAGACCGAGAAGAAACCAACACCCACTGTTATAAGTACCGCAGTAACCGTTAACGCATCTAGGAATGCTGAGAGGAAGGCCGCGAAGAGTGAGAACAGCATAGATAGTGCGGTTTTTGATCGCACTTTTACCAGTATTTTTGAGAAGATCCAGAGTAGTAGATCTTTCATAAAGAAGATGCCGGCGACCATAAACATCAACAGCAATATCACCTCTAGGTTGGCTTCTACCTCGTGGTATACCGACTCAGGATTGGTCAAACCGATAAGAATCGTCTCGAGCGCGAGTAGTCCGCCGGGCTGGAGCGGGTAGCATTTCAATGCCATTGCGAGAGTGAAAATAAACTCAAAGATTATGATCCATCCAGTAATGGTAGGGCCGGCCATGTGGAGCAGTATTGGGTTTATGAAGAGAAAAAGAATAATTAGTTGTTTGTACCATTTTGGGGAGTTACCCAAAAAGTTTCTCCATAGTCCTGATGCCGTTTGCTGGCCCATATCAATTCCTTTGTTTTCAAGTTTGTGTTTCCGAGCGCTGATCGGACGTATATATTGTGGTTGTTAGAATATCATATCAAGACCGCCGCCTGTTGAGGCGCGCGAAGTGAAGCATAGGAAAGGGTTTGATATATCTTCTGGCTTATAACAATCGACTATTAAGTGATAACACTGCGAGAGTCTTTCACGATCTTGAAAGTGTCGAGACTCACGTCGGTTTTCAGGCTCCATTAGAGACTTTGATGGTTGAACCGTCGGTCAAGCTGTTACGGCTAAGTCGTATGCCGGCGCGACTCGTGCAGGTTGACCTTCGATCTTCGCTTGAGGCGCTGACGCAAGAGCAGTATCGCTGGATATCCAGAGGTCAACAGTTGCTGCACTGGCGTCTGCAGCATCAGCATTGTGGCCGCTGTGGAGATCTAATGGAACAGGCCGAGGAGGAGATGGCACTGGTCTGTGGCAGTGACCACTGTCGTAATCGAGTCTACCCGCGTATTTCGCCCTGTATTATCGTCTTGGTAGAGAGAGGAGAGAGAGCTCTGTTGGCGCACAATGCGCGTTTCACGCCGAATAGATTTAG
>JABXHP010000096.1 GCA_013373575.1 Oceanospirillaceae bacterium
GATAAGAAACATCTAGAGATGCAGCTAGATATCACGCGCGCAATAGTAGAAGCGGGCGCATCAACTTTCAGCACTGGCTCGGTAGCACTTAACCTCGCCTACACCGCTGCAGGTCGCCTTGATGCGATGCTCCAACCTGAAGTTCACTCTGAAGAGCTAGAAGCAGGTCTTCTCATCCTTCAGGAAGCGGGTGGTCTTGCGGCAGACTTCAGCGGCGGCGCCAACTACCGCAACAACGGCCAGCTCGTGGCTGGCAACCCGAAGATCTTTAAATCACTCCTGACTACCGTCAACGGTATCAGCAAGAAGTACCAAAGCTAGTTTTCACCTCGACGGGGGCAAGCAAGCCCTCGTCCTCTTCTACTCATTCTCCCTCATCCGCCAAGATAGACCTTAGGTTAGTTTTTAACCAAAGCAACTAGACAACTTTAAGACTTTGTTTTAGTTTTCAGTAGTGTACTTGTATGAACGTAGCGTGGTTTGTGGTTCTCGCGCCTTCGTTCTATGGTCGCTTCAAACTGTTGGACCGACCGCATATTGACAATAAAAATAAGGATCAGCTATGCAAAAGTCGCTCTATATAGACCCGGTTAAGTGTACCGGCTGTCTACAGTGTGAGATGGCGTGTTCACTGGAGAACACGGGTGTCTACAACCCTTCGCAATCGCGCATCAAGGTCTTTAGTTTTGAGGAAGAGGGGCGCAAAGTTCCCTACACCTGTACTCAGTGTGATGAAGCTTGGTGTATGCAGTCCTGCCCTACCGACGCGATCAAACTCGACAAGCTCACAGGCGCCAAGGTTGTCAACGATGACACCTGTGTTGGCTGTAAAGTTTGTACGATCTCTTGTCCTTTCGGCACCATCAACTACGTTGCGGAGACTGGAAAAGTTGCCAAGTGTGACCTCTGTGGCGGTGACCCTGAGTGTGCTAAAGCTTGTCCGACTGACGCAATCACTTTTGTAGATGCAAACTGGACAGGCCTAGAGCGCATGCGTGCTTGGGCTGCCAAAGCTAACGACGCGAGTCTGTAAGGAGAAGAGACATGGCTTGGACAAGAAAAGTACTTCGAGTAAATCTCTCCGAAGGCACCTGCAAATCAGAACCGTTGAATATGGAATGGGCTCAGGAGTACCTGGGTTCACGTGGCTTGGCTTCCAAATACTTGGTAGAAGAGATCGATCCTAAGGTTGATCCACTCTCAGCGGACAACAAATTGATCATGGCTACTGGTCCTCTAACCGGCACCATGGCATCCACAGGTGGCCGCTACACCGTTGTAACTAAAGGCCCTCTAACAGGTGCTATCGCCTGTTCAAACTCAGGTGGCTACTTCGGTGCAGAGATGAAGTTTGCTGGCTGGGATATGGTGATCTTTGAAGGCAAATCAGAGAAACCTGTCTACCTATCAATCGAAAACGACAAAGCTGAACTGCGCGACGCTTCCCACCTGTGGGGCACTTCAACTTGGCATACCGAAGAGACCATCAAAAAAGAGATGCAGGACCCTCAGGTACGTATCTCATCAATCGGTAAAGCGGGTGAAAACGGCGTTCTATACGCCTGTATCGTCAACGATCTTCACCGTGCCGCGGGCCGTTCTGGCGTCGGTACCGTAATGGGTTCGAAGAACCTCAAGGCCGTTGCTATTCGCGGTACTAAGGGTGTTGCCGGTGTCGACAACATGGCCGAATTTGCCAAAGTAACGATGGAGAAGAAGAAGATCCTGGCAGAGAACGCCGTTACTGGCGAGGGTCTTCCAGCCTATGGTACTCAGGTACTGATGAACGTTATCAACGAAATGGGCGCTCTACCTACTCGTAATCACAAAACGGTTAAGTTCGAGAATGCTGGCGATATCTCTGCAGAAGCGATGGCCAAGCCGCGTGAATCAGATGGCAAGCCTCACTTGGTAACAAACGCTGCATGTTTCGGCTGTACTATCGCTTGTGGTCGCATCTCGAAGATCGACAAAGACCACTTCTCGGTAAAAGAGAAACCGCAGTACCACGGCGCGTCTGGCGGTCTTGAGTACGAAGCAGCTTGGGCACTTGGCGCCGCCAACGGTGTGGGCGACCTTGAAGCGTTGCAATACGCCAACCTAATTTGTAACGAACAGGGTATGGACCCAATCTCCTTCGGTGCAACTATCGGTGCGGTGATGGAGATGTACGAAGATGGTACCCTGACTGAAGAGCAGATCGGCGTAAAAGCGCCTTTCGGCTCTGCTGAAGCGCTCTGTGCACTTGTCGACATGACCGCTGCCGGTGAAGGCTTTGGTGTCGATATAGGCATGGGCTCTAAGCGCATGTGTGAGAAGTATGGTCGTCCAGAGCTCTCTATGAGCGTTAAGGGCCAGGAGTTCCCAGCCTACGACTCTCGCGGTATTCAGGGCATGGGTCTCACCTATGCAACCTCTAACCGTGGCGCTTGTCACCTACGCTCTTACACAGTTGCCTCTGAAGTGCTGGGTATCCCTGTCAAAACAGACCCACTGGTTACAGAGGGTAAACCAGAACTCGTTATGGCATTCCAGGATGCGACCGCTGCATTCGACGCATCAGGTTTATGTATCTTCACCAGCTTCGCCTGGGGTCTGGGTGATATCCAGCCACAGATCGATGCAGCCTGTGAAGGCGACTGGTCGCTTGAGAAGCTTAGCGCCGTTGGCGAGCGCATCTGGAACATGGAGAAGCTCTTCAACCTCGAGGCAGGCCTGACTAAAGATGACGACAAGCTGCCAGAGCGCCTTACAACTGAGCCGGCGCAGGAAGGCCCTGCTAAAGGTCTTGTTTCCGGTGTGCCAGAGATGCTTCCGGAGTACTACCAGAAGCGTGGCTGGGATACTGAGGGCGTACCAACCAGAGAGACACTAGACCGACTCGGTCTGTAAGGCTCTTTAACGTTGAGTTTAAAGAACCCCTTTCCCGCGAGGGAAAGGGGTTCTTTTATTGAGACAGAATACTATTACCCGAGGTTCATCATGAAACATCTTATCCTTGGAAACGGTCCTGCTGGCGTCATTGCTGCTGAAACACTTCGCAAAGCCGATCCTGCCTGTGAAATCACGATGGTGGGAGCTGAAGATGCACCGCCCTATTCGCGCATGGCAATCCCCTACCTGCTTGAGGGAAATATTCAGGAAGACGGCACATACCTGCGTAAAGATAAGGATCACTACGGCAGCAAGAATATAAACAACAAGGTCGGCAAAGCTGTATCCGTTGACGCTGACGCGAAACAGGTTAAATTCGCGGATGGTAGCAGCGAAAGCTACGACAAACTACTCGTTGCGACAGGCTCTCACCCAATCCGCCCACCCATCCCTGGGATAGATCTGCCAAACGTTCATACCTGTTGGACACTCGATGATGCACGCGCTATCGCTAGTATTGCTGCAAGCGGGAAACGCGTCGTCCAAGTAGGTGCTGGCTTTATCGGCTGTATCATTTTAGAGGCACTTGCTAAACGGGGAGTTGATCTCACAGTTGTTGAACTCGGCGATCGCATGGTTCCGCGTATGATGACGGGCAAGGCCGGTGCAATGATCAAGGACTGGGTTGAGAGCAAAGGCGTTCGCGTTGTCACCTCAGCTAAAGTCGAACGTATTGATGGTGTGGGCAGCGCCCCTGTCACCGCTACCGAGCAGAGCGGCGGTGGTATCATGGGCGCTATCAAGAACCTCTTTGGCGGCAGCTCTGAAACCTCACCTGCTGTGGTTGAACAGAGCGCTGACGAGATGGTAGTAACACTCTCAACCGGTGAAAAGATCAGTTGCGACCTCGTGATCATGTCCGCCGGTGTACGCCCAAACTCAGCCTTCCTAGAGGGCTCAGGGGTCAAAACCGGCAGCGGTATTCTGACAGACTTGAAGATGCAAACCTCGGTTAGCGATATCTTTGCTGCGGGAGACGTTGTTGAGGCACCTGATATGTTCACTGGAGCACCCATGGTATCGGCAATTCAGCCCAACGCAGCCGATACCGCACGTATCGCAGCGCTTAACATGGCAGGAAAGAGTACCGAGCATCAGGGAATTCTTGCTATTAACGTACTCGACACGCTTGGACTAATCTCCAGCTCTTTTGGAGCCTGGGAAGGTCTTGAGGGTGGCGAGGGTGTTGAGTATGCTGACGCCAAGGCGCACAAATATATAAGTCTGCAATTTAAAGACGATGTACTTGTGGGTGCCACCTCAGTCGGCTTGACTCAACACGTTGGCGTACTGCGCGGTTTGATTCAAGGTAAGGTAAAACTCGGCGCGCGCTGGAAGGCTGAGCTTATGAATGATCCCCTACGGGTGACTGAGGCGTACCTAGCATGTGCTCAGAAACCAGGTGTTTTGAATGTCGCATCACTTAACATTTAAGCTATACGCAAGTCTGGGCCAGTACCTCCCTACCGGCGCGGTTGATAACAAAGCAACCATCGAACTGGCACCAGACGAAACGCTCGCTCAACTCATAGCCCGTTTCAACCTACCAGAGCGCCTTGTACACCTGGTACTTGTTGATGGTGTTTATATAGCACCCGAAGCCCGCGCGACGCGTACGCTCAACGACGGCGAAACCGTGGCTATCTGGCCTCCTGTAGCAGGCGGTTGAAGTGTTTGGGGGCTCTCTTGATGTTCAAGTGCGTGAAGTAACCGCCACTCGTAAGGAGTATGAGACGAGCTTAGAGCAAGCCGTTCCGGGTGGTATAAAAATTGAGGGAGACTCAATTTTTGTAACTAAAGGCGAGGTGCAAATTCGGATAGATATTGCACCGATGCCCGATCTGGTCATCGCTCTAATTCGACTCTCTCGCTTGCAAGCCACATGGACTTTTTTAGCGGGTAGTGAGACAGCTAAAGCCAAATTAGTTGAGCATATGGACTGGTCTATGAAGCGCGGTGGCGGTTGATATGAATGACAACCAACTGCTGCGTTATAGTCGCCATATTCTAATGAGCGAGGTCGATGTTGCGGGGCAAGAGAAATTATTGAACTCTCATGTCCTTATCATCGGCGCCGGCGGACTGGGCTCTCCCGTGGCGACCTACCTAGCTGCATCCGGCGTTGGTACTTTGACCATCTGTGATTTTGACGAGGTTGAGCTCTCTAACCTTCAACGCCAACCAATCCACAATGAAGCGCGAATCGGCATTAATAAAGCACTCTCCGCACGCGAGGACCTCAACCGCATCAATCCAGATTGTAGGGTGCATGCCATCACCGAGCGCGTCGACGAACAAAGCATAGAGGCGCTAATCAGTCAGGCTGATGTTGTCGTTGACGCCTGTGATAACTTTAAAACCCGCCACCTAATCAATCGTGCCGCCTACCGCAGTAAAACGCCTCTGGTATCGGGTGCAGCTATTCACCTGACGGGGCAGCTATCTGTCTATCGGTTTGCTGACAATACGAGCCCCTGCTACGCCTGTCTCGTCGCCGAATCAACTGAGGTGCCGGAGCAACGCTGTGCAACCATGGGCGTACTTTCACCCGTAACCGGCACTATCGGGACCTTGCAGGCGACGGAAGTGATTAAGTTAATAGTCAAAGGGGAGAGTCAGCTCGAGGGTACACTGCTGCTCTACGATGCAATGTCTGTTGAATTCCATCGAGTGCCGCTGAGCAAAAACCCGAGTTGCACCGTCTGCGGCTAACTAACCTGCTGCTCCCGCCCTAGCTCAACCAGAACAACCTGCGCAACGACCCATGCGACGCAGAGGTAAGCCAGCATCCCCCAGATGATTACCTGAAAATGCACTCCGTAATCTATTAGGTAACCCAAGAGCGCAGGTGAAATTGCGGTGCCGAACACCATCGCAGATTGCAGCGTGGCCCTAACCCGCCCTAGATTCTGGCTGCCCCATATACTCACTAGCAGCGAGTTAACGACGGGCTCTTGAAACCCTACCACCAGTCCACTCAGTGTCATCAAAGTGATGAGCCCGGCTGAGCCACCGATAACAGGCGCTAGCACCAATGCCAGAGCGAAAGGCAGAATAAACAGACGGGTAGTTACAACAGAGCCGTAGCGATCGATTTTTGGACCAACAAAAAGAGCACCAAAAATACGCGCCACTCCAAGCCCTGTAAGAGCCAGCGCATAGGCGGAAACACTCGCCCCAAGATCCACTGTAAGGTGCGCCTGATAAATCATCAAACCTGTAGAGATAATAGGCAGCGCCATAATCAGCGGCAAGAGTAGAAGAAAACGCCGATCCCTCAGTGGTCTAGGCCCCTGTTTACGCTCAGCTTTACTCAACTTAATTGGTGACTCTGGCCAAGGTGCCAGCGAAAATAACAGCAGCCAGATGAAGCACCAGAACGCACCAAGCAGCCACCACACCTGCTGCCAGGTCATCAGAGTCAAAAGGAGTGTCACCAATAGAGGCAAAGCGATCTCACCGGAGGGATAACCGAGGCTGACCAAGCTCAAAGCACGCCCCCTAGCGATCTTAAATTCCCGACCAGCCAGAGTATTCCCCAGATGGCCAAACATACCCTGTCCGTTAAACCGCATCAGACCAAGTCCTAGCAGGCCTAGCCAAAAGAGATCCGTGCTGGTTAACAGAATAATACCCAACATAAGACCGGTAAGAATGGCCAGGGCGAAAACCCGAGGGGACATCCAGTCGACCTTCGGTCCAAAGTACATAAGGGCGCCGGCGGAGACGAGTGTGACTGCCGCATAGGCCGTGCCGAATTGCCCTGCTGTAATGCCCAAGGATTCGGAGATATCAACTTGGAAAAGGCCAATGAAGAAGCTCTGCCCCATACTACTAGAGAAGACCGAGATAAATGCGATCAGCAGCAGGCCCAGGTGGTTCGTAAACAGGTAGGTATAACCGGGTTCTTTAGAGCTCAAGTACGCACAGCCTTTTACACGGGGTAGTAGATTGCTCTATTCTCCTGCAGACCAAATTGTGCAACAAGACATTTAATGTACTCATCTTTAAAAAATTGGCTCCTGCGCTTAATCCACTCAAGACCCTCAGAGGGTTTCATTCTGTTAGGTATCGACTACCCCAGTCATGCACTGGCGTCCGCCATGCAGCAGCGTGGATTGAGAGTGATCGCATTTATTGATGAAGAGCCCTGGAACCACCGTACTCAGATGCTTGGTGCCACTGTGCATTACCCAATTGAGCTCGCTGCTTTGGCTCAGCGTCACGCTGTCTCTAAGGTAATCAGGTTCAGTAACTCTAGTATTGAGATCCCCTCCGAAGTCTTAGTGCAACTTAGAAACCTGGATGTAGAGGTTGTTGCGATCGATACGCAAAACCTGGCACTTGAAGCCCAGATGAGTCGAGTACTAGGCGCGTAAGTCCAGCCCGAGGGAGGCAAAAAAAACGGGCGCCTTAGGAGAAGGGGCCCGTTTTTTATCGCGTACTGGAGCGCGCTGGATCTTCGCGCGCCTATATACGCCGCTATAGCGATAAAGTTAGACGCTGTAGGGGTCGCGCAGTACCACTGTTTCAATACGGTCCGGACCGGTGGAGACGATATCAATCGGCGTCTCCATCAACTCTTCCAAACGCTTGATGTAGTCAATCGCTGCCTGAGGTAGCTGATCAATACTCTGCGCACCAAGAGTGGAATCACTCCAGCCCGGCATCGTCTCGTAAACTGGCGTTACCTTCTCATAGTCTTCGGAACCATTAAGAGAGTAGACATCA
Source organism: Oceanospirillaceae bacterium (assembly GCA_013373575.1). GTDB lineage: Bacteria > Pseudomonadota > Gammaproteobacteria > Pseudomonadales > Balneatricaceae > Marinobacterium_E. Next base: position 7,666 of record JABXHP010000096.1, read on the forward strand.
TTACCCTGTGCGTCTTTATAGCCAACACAGATTTTGATCTCTTCCATGCCATCAAGCACATCGAGTTTTGTCAGACAGATACCTGAGACTGAGTTGATCTGGATAGCGTGGTTCAGTGCAACTGCATCAAACCAACCACAACGACGCGCGCGACCTGTGGTAGAGCCAAACTCATGACCACGCTCTGCAAGACCAGCGCCCACTTCGCAATGCAGTTCAGTCGGGAACGGGCCACCGCCAACACGTGTGGTGTATGCTTTGGTAATACCGAGGATGTAGTCCAAGTAGAGAGGGCCAAAGCCTGAACCTGTAGATGTGCCGCCAGCCGTGGTGTTCGATGAGGTTACATAGGGGTAGGTACCGTGGTCAATATCGAGCAGTGAACCCTGAGCACCTTCAAACATGATGTTAGCGCCCTGCTTACGCAGCTCGTGCAACTTTGCCGTAACATCCATCATCAGAGGCAACAGCTCTTCTGCCATCCTCAGCGCATCAGACAGAACCGTATCAAAATCAACTGGCTCGGCGTTGTAGTAGTTCTCGAGCACAAAGTTGTGGTACTTGAGGATCTCAGCCAGCTTAGTCGCAAACGCCTCTTTGTCCTGCAGGTCACCTAGGCGCAAACCGCGACGAGATACTTTATCTTCGTAAGCCGGACCTATACCACGACCTGTAGTGCCAATTTTCGCAGCTCCACGGGCAACTTCACGCGCCTGGTCGATAGCGATATGGTAAGGCAGGATCAACGGACAAGCCGGGCTAAGGCGCAGACGCTCTTTAACCGGAACTCCGTTCTCTTCCAACTGCTTCATCTCTTTTAGCAGCGCTTCAGGTGAGAGAACCACACCATTACCTATAAGGCAGAGTACGTTCTCACGCAGAATGCCTGATGGAATTAAGTGCAATACGGTTTTCTTACCATCGATTACCAGTGTATGCCCGGCATTGTGGCCACCCTGAAAGCGAACGACGGCAGCAGCCTGCTCGGTTAGCAGGTCAACGATTTTGCCTTTACCTTCATCACCCCATTGGGTGCCCAGAACAACGACGTTTTTACCCATGTGTCTATAGTGCTCTATTTTAAAAGTTAGAGTGCTTCAAGCACCCATTCAGTTCCATTTTTGACCAACTGGCGATCACAGTTACTCGGTGTCTGTGCACCCTCCAGTTGAGTCACTACGCGCTCTCCCTGAGTACGTAGCTGTCTAATTCTTTCTAACAGGCCTGCATCGCAACTGGCGGGCGCAAGTATCGCAGCACGCTCAACCGGATCTGTTTCAAGCGCAAGCATCACTAAAGTCTTCAAGTCTGTACTGAAGCCTGTAGCAGCACGTGCGCGACCAAAGTCCGCACCGATCTGATCGTATCGACCACCCTTGGCCAAAGCTTGGCCAAAACACGGCGAGTAGGCAGCAAATACAACACCTGTATGGTAGCGATACCCGCGTAGCTCACCCAGATCGAAATAGAATCCAATCTCAGGGAAGCGCGCACTGACAACCGCCGCAACCTGACGCACGTGAGCAATAGATGCTTGAATCTGCGGCTGGTCTGCAAACAACTGTTCAGCTTGATCAAGAACAGCTTCGCCACCGTTCAAGCGAGCTAAGGTACAGAGCTGCTCGCCAACCTGGTCAGCTACACCCAAAGAGGCGACAAAAGGTGTCAGTTCAGGCAGTGCTTTACGCTGCAGTATGTCGATATATGTGTCGATCTGGGCGCTGGTAAGTGCGGCAGCTTTAACCAGCTCAGAGAAGACTCCCACGTGCCCAAGATCAAGATTAATCGAGCCTTTGATTCCAGTCGCTAAAAGCGTCTCAAGCATTAACGAGATAACTTCAGCGTCGGAGTCAACACCCTCGTGGCCAAACAACTCGGCACCAATCTGCATCGGGTTGCGCGATGCCAGCATGTTTACCGGACGCGTATGCAACACTGAGCCGCAGTAACAGAGTCGGCTTACACCATCGCTACGCAGGCGGTGGGCATCGATGCGCGCAACCTGAGGAGTGATATCAGCACGAATACCTAGCATGTGGCCGCTGACTTCATCGGTAACCTTAAAAGTCTGCAGACCTAGGTCGCCTCCAACCCCGGTAAGCAGTGACTCGAGATGCTCTGCCACTGGGGGCATCACTAACTCGTAGCCCCAGCCATCGTAGAGGTCGAGAATCCGGCGACGTACCAGCTCCACCTCTCGTGCGACAGGTGGTAACAGCTCTTTCATGCCGTCAGGTAATAGCCAGCGATCAGCCAAGGCCATCTATAACTCCATAACCCTAAGGGTATTCAACGCGAAATCAGTAGTAGTGCTGTGCCGGCAATCATAGAGATAAAACCGACCATTCTTAGGCTTGAATCGCTTATCTGCGCCAGCTGAGCAACCAATTGCCGCCAGCGTTGCGGGTAGAGAAATGGGATTATCCCCTCTATCACCAAAAGCAGACAAAATGCAATCCAGAGCTCATGCCAAAATTCGGCCATCTAGCGTCCTAAAAAGGGTCCTACACAATCACAAAAAAACCGGGCCGTGCCCGGGGGCGAGATTTTAACATGAAAGCGGGCGCCATTGGCACCCGCTTTTTGTTCGATGTTTAACCAGTTAGCTGGTTAGCGTTTGAAATCGCCGAGGTAGCGGAAGAACTCGCTATCGGGCTTAAGCAGCAGCACGTCTGCGCCAGATCCAAAGGACTCCTTATAAGCCGTCAAGCTTCGAACAAACGAGTAGAACTCAGCATCACGGTTATATGCTTCAGCGTAGATGCGTGCAGCTTCCGCATCACCCTCACCACGGATAACCTCTGAATCACGGTAGGCCTCTGCCATGATAACCGTACTCTGACGATCAGCATCAGCGCGGATACCCTCGGCGAGCTCGTTACCACGAGAGCGAAGCTCACGCGCCAGACGCTCACGCTCAGTACGCATACGCTCATAGACAGAACTTGATACCTCAGGCGGTAGGTCTATACGCTTGACACGAACATCCACAACGGAAAGTCCAAGTTCAGCTTCCGTCAACTCGCTAAGCGTTGAAATAACCGCATCCATAACCTCTTCGCGCTCACCCGAAACAACTTCGGTTAGTGTACGCATACCGAACTCATTACGTAACGATGTTTCGATACGCGTTGAGAGCAGGTCGGAAGCTCGGAACGAGTCACCTGAAGTAGCGGTGTAGTACTTCTCTACGTCAGAGATACGCCACTTCACGTAAGAGTCTACGATCAGTCGCTTCTTCTCAAGCGTTAGGAACGGCTGCGGACGGGTGTCTAGAGTCTGGATGCGCGCATCAAATACTCGGATAGCGTTGACCATCGGTATCTTAAAGTGCAGACCCGGTTTGAGATCTGGATCCACTACCTCACCAAACTGCAGCTTAACGCCACGCTCAGTCTCTTTGATGATGTACACAGATTTAGATACAACCAGCAGTACAACGACTACCAGCGCAACAGAAAAGAGTGAAGATGGTTTCATTTTAACGACCCTCTCTCAGGCTGGTTGAAGAAGAGCGACTGTTAACTTCCTGCATGACCTGATCGGTGATCTGGCGCAGGCTATTGTCGTCAAGGCGAACACTGCGGCTGGTAGATGTGGCAGGTACGCGCTCCATCAATTTATCCAGTGGCAGGTACATCATATTATTTCCACTCGCATCGCTGTCCATCATCACCTTCGGCGTGTTGGCATATACCTGCTGTAGGGTCTCAATGTAGAGACGCTCACGTGTTACGTCAGGCGCTAACCTATATGCATCTAGCAGAGCACTGAAACGCTCCGCCTCACCGGTAGATTTGGCAATTACCTCTTCGCGGTAAGCGTTGGCCTCTTCAATAACACGCTGGGCGGTACCACGCGCCTCAGGTACGATACCATTAGCGTAGGATTCCGCTTGGTTCTTCACGCGTTGCTCATCTTCGCGCGCTTTGATGACGTCATCGAAGGCGTCCTGAACCTGGCTCGGCGCAGTAGCGTTCTTGATGTTCACACGCGAAATCGCCAGACCTGTACCGTAAACCTCCATGTAGCGCTGCAGACGTGCTTGCACTTCCAGCGCCAAGGTCTCACGACCTTCAGTTAGAATGCCGTCCATGTCAGTTGCACCCACTGTGTGACGCAGCGAAGACTCTGATGCATGGCCAAGACTCACCTCTGGATCACGCACGTTGAGTACGTAGTTCTTTGGATCGGAAACAACGTACTGGATAGTCATATCGACATCAACGATGTTCTCGTCACGCGTCAGCATTAGCGAGCGGTGATCGTAGGTCCGAACACGCGTAACGTTGAGAATAGTGACATCATCCACCAGTGGAGGGTTCCACTGCAGACCTGGCTGCACAGTCTCGCTGAATTTACCCAATCGCAGGATAACACCGCGCTCCTGCTGATCGACGGTGTAGAAGCCCATACCAGCCCATACAACTACCGCTAACAGCGCGAGAACACCGATAAACCCAAGACCTGGGCCGCCCTGAGCGCCGCCAGAGCTCGCACCGCCCGAACCGCCACTCTTCTTGCCGCCAAACAAGGTGTTCAAACGTTCTTGCAGTTTTTGTAGCGCCTCATCCAGATCTGGTGGACCCTGATCATTGCCACCCGGACCGCCACGGCGTCCACCGCGGTCATTTCCGCCACTGCTCCAAGGGTCGTTCTTATCGTCACGACCGCCCGGCTCATTCCAAGCCATAAGTGCTCTCCACTAACTAACCAATTAAAATCTGTCTTACCACTCCCGCTCGGGAGCCGTTAAGTATCTCTCAGCCGGGATGTTCAACCGGCTCAAAACGCGTCGCAAATCCTTTGTCTGCATACGAACTTCGAGCTGGATTCGACCATCCTCGTTAACCGTCTCGCTCAGTACCGCATTCTGTGCGTAAAGCTGTGCACGCAGCTGCCCCTGCTCAGGCCCGAGATCCATGTATTGATGGAACATATCGACCGCCAAGCGTTCACGCAAGGCTTGCATCAGGAGGTCAACACCCTCACCTGTCTGAGCCGATAACCAAACACGAATTGCCACGCCTGTATCGTCGCGATCGATGTGCGGCTCAACCCCTTCCATCGCGTCGATCTTGTTGTAGACCTCCAACGAAGGCGTCTCATCAGCACCAATTTCGCGCAGCACCTTATTAACCTGGTGAATGTGCTCGCGCCGCTCTTCATCACTTGCATCAATAACATGCACAAGCAGTGCAGCCTCTACAGTCTCCTGCAATGTTGCACGGAAGGACTCTACCAGTTTATGGGGGAGGTCGCGGATAAATCCAACCGTATCAGCCAAAATAGCTGGCCCTATATCTGCAAGCTCGAGACGACGCAAGGTCGGGTCCAGTGTTGCGAAGAGCTGATCGGCAGCGTAAACATCCGCTTCGGTTATGCGGTTAAACAGGGTCGA
>JABXHP010000063.1 GCA_013373575.1 Oceanospirillaceae bacterium
AGAGTGGCTAACGCTGATACGATGTAAGCTGCTCTAGGCTTCGCCGTACAACTGAATAAGATCACCGGTACAGTCATGATTACCAGTACGCGCCCGATCTCATGAAACTTGTAGAAGCTCTCTGTTGCAACGACGACGGCCATCAACAGTATGGCAGCTTGCTTAAAACCTACAGAGAGTCTATGCCGCAAGCGGTATATCAAAACGACGCCAACAGCCGCCCCGGCTGTAGATATAGCAACTTTCTGGGGACCGGAGATAAAAAGTCGAACAAGATTCGCTACCAGAATTAAAGGTAGCAACCAAGCCAAGAATCGGTAGCTTTCGTTGAGCAGACGCCACCTTAGCTGCTCTACGTCTGTTCTGTTTATCTGTACATACCGCATCTCTAACTGATTCCACGTTCGAGTCGTAAAGAGGTTACACCCTAGCCACCTGCAAAACCAGAGAATTGCTTCTAGATCATATAGCTATAGGCTACCATGAAGACTAGTCTCGCCTTCTTCGTTCGAATGAGCTCGGCATTATATGCTTAATGTACTTGATATCACCGCCCCACTCTTCACGCTAATCTTGCTGGGCTACCTTGCGGTAAAATCTGGACTGCTACCGGACAGCCTTCTCGGCGGAATTGCACGCTTCGTTCTCTATTTCTGCGTACCTGGAGTGATACTAAGCAACTTCTTGCGCGAGCAGGCTCAACCTGTACTGCTACCCGAATTCCTAAAGATTTATGCGATAGCCGGTGTGGCAACTCTAGCACTTGGCTACCTAGTCGGCTTGCTACTGCTACGCGGCACGACAGCAGCCTCGAGTATCTACGCCCTAGGTGGCGCTATTCCTAACTCTATGTTTGTCGGCTTTCCAGTCCTGATGCAGGTGATGCCAGATATCGCAGTGCAGGTTCTGGTAATGTGTGTACTTGTAGAGAACGCACTCATCATGCCGATAGCTCTGCTACTGGCCGATATCAGCGCCGCCAAAGCCACTTCACTGCCCAAACGGATCTACCAGATCGCCAAGCGCATTGCAGTTAACCCGATGCTCATCGCTGTTGCCGTCGGCCTAACTCTCTCCAGCTTCGATATTTACGCACCAAGCTTCGTGCAGATATCGCTGGACATGCTTGCCAAAGCGGCTGCTCCTGCCGCGTTGGTGTTTATTGGAGGCTCGCTGGTTGGCAACTCTATCCGCGGCGATATTGGCCCCGTACTCAGTACCAGCACCATCAAACTGGTGGCGATGCCACTTCTGGTGATGCTCACGCTCTACCTGAGCGCTCCTATCCCAGATAACCTAGCCACCGCGTTGATTTTGGTGTCAGCCTCACCGATGCTGAGCATCTACGCCATACTTGCTAGCGGGTATGGTGTGGGCAAAACGGCGGCAAGCATCTTAGTGGTTACCACTGCAGCATCATTCTTCACGCTTAATGCCTTCTTGGCTCATCTACTGGAGTGACGGGGACTTTTCTACGACTCAGTCGAATCGGCCTGAAACTGAATAAACAAGTGAAGAGCCACGCCCTCATTTAGTAGAGCGAGGCGTTCCCCAGTAAAATGAACGCTTTGCCTCAAAACGGTCAGTGCCGATCTGGCGATAACTCAGGATAGCTCGACAGCACCGTTAGCAATCCTTTGGATGTCAAAGGCTTGGGTATAACCGCATCGGCTCCAGCAGCAAGCAGGCTATCCAACTCATCACCGACTGTCGCAGCGGAGCACCCTAGAATCACACCATCAAAATGACCTGCTCGCAGCGCTCTAGTTAAGCCAACACCGTCAAGGTTGGGCATCATGATATCGGTGATAACCAACTGAAAATCATGCTTCTTGAGCTGCTCTAGCGCGTCTTCTCCGTCAACCGCAACAACCACTTGCGCCCCGAGATTTTGGACTAGCATTGCAGAGAGCTTGCGAATCATTAGGTCGTCATCGACCAATAGTACGGACAGTCCATTGAGTGACTCGAATTCTGCTCCGGAAGATTGGCCAGATTCAGCGGTATATTCCTCAACGTAGGCGAAGAAAGAGAAGACAAACTCACTACCGCCACCCTGCCGGTCTTTTATGGCGACATTACCCTTAAGCTGCCTAGCCAAGCGCTTACAAACATCAAGCCCTATACCCGTCCCCTCTGTCGCATCAGAACCCCGCTCAAACGGAAGAAAAATACGCTGCTTATCAGCGTCCGGGACCCCTTTACCGTTATCGCTCACCTTGACAGTAACGGAAGCCTTATCCCTCAGGAGAATAGGATCGATACTAATCCAAAGCTCTGATCCTCCAGAATGGAGGGCAGCATTTTTAATTAAATTGGTCAGGACCTGTTTGATACTGAGGAGATTAGTTTTTAGAGAGTGCTTCGAGTTATGCGACGTATTGATATGTACGCTTAAGCCATTCTTTTTGAGTAGCGGAGCCAGAGAGTCAACGACATCCTGCAACACCAAAGGTAGATCGACTGTACTCTGCTCTCTAAAAATCTCTGCATCGGGGCGAATAACAACTTTCAAATCATCCATCACTGAGAGTACGTGCTGAATATTAGTCTCAATCAAGTGGCCTGTATCGGTCTTGCGTAGATCGATATCGCTCTCAAGTAGCATGGCGATAGTTGCCGCAGGCGTTCTCATTTCATGCGAGAGAAATGCAAAGGCAGTCTCGCGCTCTTTCTGAAGCTCCTCAATGCGTAGCAAAGAGTGTTTTAGCTGCTCGGCTAGCGTTGTCTGTCCCTGAAGTTCGGTAATATCCCGCGCAATAACCAGCACCGTATCATCACTAAACTCATGCTTTTTCAATGTGTAGCGACTTTTTACATCAGCTTTAGTCGCCACCTCTATCGTCGAATTCGCCTGCGAATCCGCCAGCCACACCTTGATTAAAGAACGGTCTGTGGTTGCGAAATGGTCTGGCAGGCTGTCAAACGCTTGAGCTTGTTTAAGGTTGAACGCATTCTCAGCCGCTCGGTTCGCATCAATGATGCGCATGTGGTGGTCCAGAATAACGTACGGGTCCTCCATCAAGTTGAGTAATTCAGATAGCTTTTCTGCACTCTGAGTCACTCGCGCATTAGCGGCTTCTAAATCCTCATGCTGAGCCAGAAGCTCAGCCTGATAAATTGCCATTTCAGCAAGGGCACTTTTGTAATCGCTTACCGTCGCGCTATCGATAAAATCATGGATATCAGTCTCACCTAAAGCGGCTTCCGCGCGGCGACGAAGTTGGTCTAACCTGTGGTCGATCATCTATAAAAAGCCCTCAATCCATAACTGCACGCCAGCGATAGGCCGATAATCGGAAAACGGCCTAGGCGTAGAATAAGTCTAGGTTTAGCAAGTATCGAGCCAATTAAGAAATATGCTTAGTCCGCGTTTTATCAATTGACGATACCAGTAGAACCGAAATGCGCTATTAAAGCCCAAAGCCCAAAGCCCAAAGCCCAATGCAGAGTGAGAGGAGTCAGTTTAGTTGTATCTGGATCGCTGAGTGGATCCACTCAAGCAGCTCGATCTCCTTAACTAGGGGTATCTGATAATCCGTGATTAGAAGATCAGGCGCGAGTATATCAATCAACCCAGGGGCATCTTTACGCTGTTTATCTTGCGCCCACTTGTGATGCGCCGCCAACTGTCGGTGCATCGCAAAGAGCGAAGACTCATCGCCATCAACGACGAGAATCAGCTTTGCACTGCCCATCCTCGCACTTGCAGCTCTGTCTTCAAAATGTCAGCTGCCTGCTCGAAATCAAAACCTTGTACCGCCTGTTTTACGTCTATTAGAAACCTATCGTCATGCTTTTCTAGCAAGGGATCCAAAGCCTCCCAAACAGGGTCCGGATCATACAACTCTACAGCCTCTAAAAGACGCTGCAATGCGGCAACGGCTAGGGTCTGACCTGATTGAGACCGGTGCGCGTGCAAATCCACGCTGTGCTCAGCTATAAAATTATCAATTCCAACACAGGTTATTCGCCAGACCTCACTCAGTTGGTCCACTCGATCACCCACTGGGGCGCCGACTTCAAGCTTGGCTTCAAGATTTTGCAAAGCAGAGCACAGATCATAGATCATAGAGATAGAGTGTTGCGGCTGCCCCTCTGATTTTATGCAGTAGCGCCGGATCCGGTGGGCAATCAGATTGTGAAACTTGGGCTAAATAGTCGCCGAAATCGGCTTTAAACTTAGCGAGGTAGAGCGCTACCTTCGCTGAACTTTTCCAGAAATCGACCGCTGCACGCTCGTCAAAAAGGGGATTAAGTGCAGTATCTTCTTGCGTCTCAGTAGCGACAACCTGGGTGGCTTGCCCACCCTGCGCAGAGGTCTGAGCAGCTGTAGTTGGACCCAGCAGCTGTCGCACCGTTTCCAGTGCCTGGTGTACATCAATGGGTTTGGTCAAATAAGCATCCATGCCCGCTTCCAGTGCGTTTTTGTGGTCGTCCTCATAGCCCCCACCGGAGATCCCGATAATGGGAATCCGACTCAAAGAGGGGGTGCGACGAATAATTCGAGTCGTCTCTAGACCGTCCATATTTGGCATTTGTACATCCATTAAAACGGCATCAACTTTATCGCTATTTGCCGCCAGCCAACTAAGTGCACTCTCGCCATCCTGCGCAAGGCTCACCCTGGCGCCTTCGGCTTCAAAGATCATTTGCGCGACATCGCGATTGTAGAGGTTATCATCAACCGCGAGTAGGCGAATGCCCTCCAGACTCCCTGGCCGTTTCTCAAGCGGTGCCAATGCGCTTTCGTCTTTATCGCCCTTTGGATTTAGAGAGAGATAGGCACTTCGCAACGCGGCGCTTGTGACCGGTTTGTTGATGACTATGTCCGCCAATTTTGAATCGCAAGAGTTCAGTACATCCTCGCGTAAAAATGCAGTCACCATCATCACGATGGGTGGGTTTTCGAGCTGCGCCTGCTGACATAAGGTCTGTATCTCTCGTGACACCCTCAATCCGTCTTTACGGGGCATCTGCCAGTCCAATATCAACAGTTCGAACGGCTCCCCGGCCATCAAACTTTCGCGGTAGATCTGGACCGCCTCAAGACCATCACTCGCAAGCGTCGCGCGCCACCCCAACGCTTTGGCAGCCGCTTCGAGCGCATCTTGTGTGGTCGGATGATCTTCCGCTATCAGGACCTTCAACTGACCTAATTGCTGGGGCATAACCTGCTCGACCAATGCGTAAGGCAGCGACAGTTCAAATTCAAAAGTAGAGCCCTCGCCGGGCGTGCTCTGAATCACCAGCTCACTGCTCATCAATCGTAACAGCTCGGAGGTGATTGCAAGACCCAAACCCGTACCCCCAAAACGGCGCGTAATTGAGCTGTCAGCTTGAGTAAATGGCTGAGAGATTCTTTCGATATGCTCATCACTGATGCCGATACCCGTATCAGCGACTTTGAACAACATCCGAGCCTTAGTGCCTGAACCGCCCGCATTATTGACCTCCAGTGTAACCGCACCCTCCTCGGTGAACTTAATTGCGTTGCCGAGTAAGTTGATCAGCACCTGCTCTAGTCGCTGCTGGTCCGCGATATAAAGCAGATCAATCGGTTCATTGGATTTAATCGCCAATTCAATTTTCTTACCACGCGCGGCACTGCCCATCAAAACAGAGATGTTCTCTAGCATCTCTGAGAGGCTAAAGGTGGCTGGGCTCAGTTCAAGCTTGCCGCTCTCAATTTTGGAGACATCCAGTATATCGTTAAGAATCTGCTGCAGCGACTGACCAGCCCGTACAATCTTATCCGCCTGCATCAGCACGTCCTTTGGGTAGCGCTCTGATCTCGAGAGAAGTTGCGCTATACCCAAGACCGAATTCATCGGGGTTCGAATTTCGTGAGACATGGTTGCCAGAAATTGAGACTTCGCACGATTTGCCGATTCAGCCTGCTCTTTGGCTTCAGCCAGCAGATCCTGCTGTCTTTTATCTTCGGTGATATTCGCAAAGATACCCACTAAATACTCAGGCGCACCACTTACTGCGTTGCGGTGCGTCACCGAGGCAAACTCCCTGACCCATATAAAATTGCCCTCACGCGTGCGAACACGGTGTGTCACGTCATACTTACTGATCTTGCCAGCAAGAAGCTCTGAAAAACGCGCCATTGCATTTTGGTAATCGTCAGGATGGATGTTTTGCTCCCAAGCAGACATCGGGCTGACATCTCCGCTGTGGGAAGAGTAGCCCAATATCTCATAACCTTGCGGCGATAGCGTTCGCGTGTCGTTGATAACATCAAAACTCCAGTAAGCCCAGCCAGTGTTATCCAGGGCCAACCTCAGTAAGTTCTCTTGCTCTTGGATCTTTAGGTTGCGCAGACGCAGCTGTTCGTTCTGCTCGTTGAGCTGCAGTATTTGAGCCTCAGTAGCCAACTGGGCCTTAACTTCCGCCGTAATATCGATAGTGAGCCCCAGGAAACTGATACGCCCCTCGACGCTACGAGCAATGCGCGAGACCCGGTAATAGTTCCTCTCACAGCTGGGCAAGTAAAATGGGTGGGTAAAGCTGATCGCTTCATTGAAGTCTACGGCTAGTTGCCTGGCCAAATTCTGACGAAAGATCTCTTTAACTTCTTCGGTTTGGTATTTGTAGAAGAGGTCAATATTACGCTCCTCATCGGAGTGCTCTAGCCCAATACGAGATGAGACCTCTGAGTTGCACTTAAATGTCCGCGTATCGGTAAAGAACTCGATCAAACCCACACCAGCGGCATGCGACACCAGCTTCATTTGATCCGCGAGCTCTTGCTCCTTAAGCGAAAGATCGC
>JABXHP010000215.1 GCA_013373575.1 Oceanospirillaceae bacterium
AAATCGACACTGTTACTCTTATTACTGTTGCTCCGAGGATTAGGGTATTGCGTAATCAGTCGCTGCAACACTTAGTAATTTAGAACAAACACCGGGGTATGCAAGCGAATACCGTAAGCGCAGGCCAGTTACGCCCTAGATCGCTTCGGTAACCTGTGAGTCGGTAAGATCGATGTTCCAAGGCAATAGACTGGAGACACCAGAAGCCTTGGCATTGTTGATTAGCTTCAGCACGGCTGTCAGATACACCTTAGGATCTTTGCCGTGTAAGTTCGCAGTCCCAATGATGCTGTGGAGTGTTGCACTAAGGGCTGTTGCAACAGATCACACCAGCCGATACGGGCAGTACATAATGTTTATACGAACCACATATTTGGGAACTTCTCCAATCACCCTATCTCCAGCGTGGACGACTGATTTTTCGTGAATACCGTGCCTAAAAAAAAGCGCGCGCCCAGCTTTTGGGGTAATTCTGTGACGCTCGCGCCGTTCGTCAAACAGAATTGTGTCTCCCCCTTGAACGCCCTCTTTTTCGCCATTTAAGTAGAGCAGCATTGAGAGCATTGATCGGCTATCCTGCCAAGTTTCGAGTTCACCTGACTCGGAAATACCGTAACCCGGCCAATCACCATCTACGTGCGGTTTGAATACCTCACCATCGATGTAACGGTAAGTATTAAAGCGCTGGCTGATGCGCCGATCTAGCGTCATTCCATCAATATTTTGTGGAAGATAGCTATGGATACGGCGGTAAATCTCAGCCGTATCTGCCTCATTCGCAATCCAATGAACTGTTTGATTCTGGCGCATGCCAGGAGGGGTTTGGATACCCGGTGCTGCCGGATTAAATCCCATAGATTCGGTCAGCTTGATCAGTGTAGAGCACTCCTCAGGACTGAGCACGTCATCAAGAGTAAAGGCGATCTTAGTTCGCCAGCTCATATCGCAAGGCTCTATTGTAGCTTGCTGCCCTAACTCCAGAAAACTATTGTGGGCCCGGTAAATGGGCGTTTCATCAACTGTCCCGCCAAACGGCAGTATTCCCCTATCTGTGGCGATTACACTAAAGCTCGAACTCATCCGTTACTCCATTGATAAAGCGTAAACCCGAATTTATCTCAGGTTTACGCATCCCGGTTTATCTTATATCGCTCTGGCTGACATCTGCTTGGCGATGTACTCCGCTTGACGAATCGCCAAGGCGACAATAGTCAACGTCGGGTTTTCTGAAGCACCTGTTGTAAACTGCGAGCCGTCGGACACAAACAAGTTGTCTATATCATGACTTTGTCCCCAACGGTTCACTACACCATCTCGTGCCTTTTCTGACATCCGGTTGGTCCCTAGGTTATGCGTGGAGGGATAAGGAGGAGTCGTAATTGTGCTGGTTGCACCTGCCGCATCGTAAATTGCCTGACCTCTCTTCCAAGCGTATTCACGCATAGCAATATCATTGGAATGGTCATCAAAGTGAACATCCGGTGCAGGCAGGCCGTACTGGTCTTTAACAGACGGGTTAAGCGTGATTCGATTAGTCTCCTGGGGCATATCCTCACCAACCAACCACATACCGGCCATATTCTCATAAGAGTCAAGCGCTGACGCAAACTCACGTCCCCAACCGCCCGGATTCATGAAGGCGGCCATGAACGGCAAGCCGAGCGATAGGGTCTCGAACTCGAAACCTCCAACAAAGCCTCGTGACGGATCATGGCGAGACTCGTCTGAGATAATGCCCGCCATTGTTGTACCGCGCCACATTCGCACAGGACGATCGAAAGTTGCGTAAACAGACGCAGTCATATGTCGCATGTAGTTGCGCCCAACCTGACCAGAGCTGTTGGATAGTCCATCAGGAAACATCGATGAGGCCGAATTTAAGAGAAGCCTTGGGCTCTCTATTGAGTTACCTGCTACGCAGACGATACGCGCTTTTTGGAAATGCTGATTACCATCTTTGTCAGCGTATAGCACACCGCTTACCTTACCCTGAGCGTTGTGTTCGATCCGTAAGACATGGCATTGAGACCGAACCTCAAGATGTCCACTCGCCTCACCGGCTGGAATCTCAGTGTATGCAGCAGACCACTTCGCACCAAATTTGCAGCCTTGGAAGCAGAACCCGCTCTGCTGACAGCCGGGGCGGCCGTCACGGGGCTGCGAATTAATTGCCATGCGACCCGTATTGACGTGTTTGTAACCGAGCTTTTTTGCCCCAGCTTCAAATACTTTGTAGTTATTATTACCTGGTAAGCCGGGAATATTATTCGTACGAGTAACACCCATCTTAGTTTCAGCTTTGGCATAGTAAGGCGCGAGTTCATCGAGACTGATCGGCCAGTCAAGCAGGTTAGCCCCTGCTACCTCTCCATAGGTAGTTCTCGCTTTAAATTCATGTTCTTGAAAACGCAGTGAGGCACCGGCCCAATGAACAGTAGTACCGCCCACTGCTTTTACAATCCAGGCAGGCAGTCCTGGAAAGTCCTTAGCTACTCGCCAGTCGCCTGATGTGGTACGCGCATCCAACCAAGCTAATTGACCAAAACTTTCCCACTCATCCTGTATGTAGTGTTGTGGCAAATAGCGACCGCCCGCTTCCAAGCAGACAACATTTACACCCTTTTGCGCCAGTTCATTTGATAAGGTTCCGCCGCCAGCTCCAGAACCTACGACAACAACAACGCTATCGTCACTCAATTCAAATTTTGTAGCCATTTTTATTCTTCCTATCTCAGCGTTGATCAGATCCACTTTATGTCGTCGAAGCCATGGCTAAGATAGCCACCTTTGGTGTATGACTCCCCCTCGTAACCGAAAAGAGGCCATAACCCTTTCTGGTTGTAGAGCCCTGTTATGAGGTTGCCCCGAATTGTCTGAAAAAATGCACTGTTCTCAACGGTTTTCAGAATTGCTACTCGATCGGCTTCCCACTGCACGGATAGATAATCGTTAAAGCCGGCTCCCTGAGCGGCGGAATTAAGCGCAGCCACCCCGTCGCTGATCTTCTGTTTAAACTCTTCGCTGTCATAACCTTTTACGGCTCTCGCATAGAACTCATCAGAGACATGATTGTGTGGATAGATGTCTCGTGCCATTTGGATGAGTGTGGCCATCTCTTGCGGAGATACCTGTTTAGTCTCCATCGCCCATGCGGCTGTGCTAGCGGCAACAAAACTTGTTCCAACAGCCAAACCAGCGCTTACAGCAACGGCGCTTTTTAACAACGAGCGACGGGATAGGGTCTTGTGAGTTATTATTTTATTCACGAGTGTTACTCCATTGTGATTACATGTAGCGGCCGAGGCGTTGCAATACCTCAATCTTGTAGCCATCAGGGTCTTGAACGAAAAAGAATCGAGCCAGCATCTCACCATCAACGACAAACTCTTTGATAGGCGTGGGCTCCAGCGACTCACTCTGAAAACGGATATGTTCACTATCCAAATCAGTCACAGTAATTCCGATATGACCGTAACCATCCCCGTGAGTGTAGGGCTCGGTGCGGCCATGGTTGACCGTAAGCTCAACCTCTTGACCTGTCTCTGCATTAACTAGGTAAGTCAGCGTAAAACCATCGAAAGGGAGGCGTGTTGCAACCTCAAAACCGAAGGCTCGTTTGTAGAAATCGACGGAACGATCCTCATCTAAGACGCGGATCATTGTGTGGATAATGCGAGTTGTCATAGTTCCTCCTGTTGAATAACTGGAGGAGAGTTTCAATTACCTCTGTGTGGAAAGGGTAGTAAGGTGTTACTACACAGCTTTTTTATGGGGTAATTCGTACGAAAGACGATCTGCGAGTCGGCTATCCATGTAAATCAGACAAGCTGACCTAAGCAAAGATGTGAAGTTCTGAGGCGCTTCGTGAAGCTCAGTAACTTCACGATACAATTTCGCAATGAACCCAGACAAAGATGAACCCTGAGACTGAGCAAGATCATCCAGGATTGACCAGTAAAGTCCCTCAAGCCGGATGCTCGTAACCTGCCCCTCTAGTCGCACACTACGACTTACGTAATTGTAATTTGCTGGATTCTGGTTAGCGAATAGTTGGCACATAGGAGTTATCCGATCACGTTGAGATGTTACTGTATGCCTAAACTATAAAAGCAGTCTCAGTTAGTAAGCACCCCAAAAAAAGTTAGGATGAACTAAACCGAAAACCTGATGATTGAGCTGTAGCGGCATAATACTCCACATATCAGTAAGTTATGAAAAATTTACTCAGCAGGACACCGTAGAAAAATGGTTTTCATAATGTGGAAAAACCATAAGAAATATGCTAATACGGCTATTTAGAAGTAAACAAAATCACTAATTCGCATTTTGCATGAAGGTATAAACAAGAACGGCGGAGAACCCTATTTTTTGGGTGCCAAAACCCTGCTTAGTGCCGCCCAGCCGCACAGAGCAAGAGGGAGCGCTTCTACTGGCACTTTGCCGCTCGCCGAATCCTTCTCGAGGGATAGTTTAAGCGGGATAATAATCTGTGAACGTCTACAGAACCATATCGCTGGGTGAGATTAGAAGGCAGTCGATTTAAGCTGAATAACAGAGCGCACTAGCCCAGCTGAGTGGTAACAAAAACTGCGTTCACTGCTCGAATCTCAAAGCAGAGAACGCCGTCTTTAAGCTTAAAGCCAGGTAAAACCATGTTAACTGGAGAGCGTTAAGGCGCCCAGTAGATATCCACCGGGGACTGCTCCTGACGCAATATCGTGCGCACCGGCATATCCTCGGCGGGCCCTGGACTCATTGCCTCCTCCAGGACAGGCGTTTTACCATCGCCGCAGAGGTGCAAAAAGATCTGCTTACTTGCTAACAAACGCGGCAGTGTAAGCGTCATACGGGGATGAGGCGCAACGGGCGGCGTAACGGCCAAACAAGCCTGCGTGGCGTGCGGATCAATAGCGGCACTTAACTCTGGTGCATTGGGGAAGAATGAAGCCGTGTGCCCATCCTCACCCATTCCAAGAATTACTACATCGATAGTCTCAGGCAACTGCTTGAGAGACACCTCAA
>JABXHP010000156.1 GCA_013373575.1 Oceanospirillaceae bacterium
CAGTCGATCACACGCTGAGTGTTACCGGGAATATCCCCAACCAGGAAATTGATCTGCGCAAGCGCAACAACAAGCTTCTGCGACATAGAGAGTCGTCCAATCCTTTAGCGAAAACCAAGATCGCAGATTATACGTCAGCAGTCCGCCATGGGCGACCCACCTAGAAGTAGAACTGTAGTTAGAACTCAGTTACTGACATGAAGTAGGTAAATACTCAGCCGGTAGAGCTAATGAATAGGTGGTAGAAGACAAACAGCGCCAACGAAATGCACCGGAATCCAAATCAGCCCGCATAACAAGATAGCGGTCGTTGGCTTCGGGGAGATTGTCAGTGAATGAGACACGGATTTCGCTCTTGGTGTTGTTCCACCAAACGTTTTTTATGTAGCGGGAGTTATCGCCGAAGAAATTGGTAGCGACACCGAGTTCTTTAAGAACAGCCGACCAACTTTTGCCGGCTAAGCCAGCAGTACTGCCGTTAACCGAAACGTACTCAACTAAGCCAAACTTAACGGGAGTAACCGCTAAGAAGGCTTCGGTGAGTCTGGCTTTGGTGATGTAGTTGCGATATTGGGGAATTGCTATTGATGAGAGGATGCCTATGATCGCGGTTACGATCATCAGCTCCATCAAGCTGATACCTGATTGGCTACGATACTTACAGAAACTGCGAGTCAACATAAATCATCCCTAGAGCGAATTGGCTGTAAAACAGTCACTATTGCCCAAGGTGCTTGAGCAACCATAATTTTTTTCAGCCGTTTATCCAGCAGTAGCTTAACATCGGTGCTACTTTTAAATCATAGTCATGTTACCTGAGATGTAAATGGAACGTTTCTCTCTTCAAACCACAAAAACTTCGAACGGGTTCACATTTATCGAGTTGTTGGTAACGATTGCGATCATTGCAATTCTAGCGGCTATCGCAGTGCCTAGTTATCAACGAACGATCGAACGAAACCAACTGCGCGATGCAATTGCGTCAGTAAAAGGGGGCCTCGTCTTCGGTCATTCGGAGGCACTGAAACAGAACGTGCCTATATATTCGAGCGTGACTACGGGGAATAACGGTACGTGGTGTTACGGCTTAAGCGAGTCAACTTGCGACTGCACAATCTCAACCGATAGCGCAGCAAGTTACTGCGAACTTGAGCGACTCGAAGGAATCGTACACCCTCGAGTAAATGTGACCGCAGGTGGTTTGACAGAGTTCGAACCCTTAAGAGGAGTTGCATCGGGGGCTACGTCAATCATACTTACTACCGACAATTTCACCTCGACGATAACTGTCAACCAAGCCGGGAGGGTGAGCGTGAGTGGTCCGTAGACCCACTCTCGATCCAGAAAATGATTAGAAAAAACCTCTTAACAAAACGAAAGCAAAGCGGCTTGTCTTTGATAGAGCTTATGATTTCTATTGTCATTGGACTCATAATTTTGGCGGCTTCTTTAGCGGTTTATGTATTGATATTCAAGGGTACTGTAATCGCGTTACGCTCATCCCAATTGAACTACGATCTTGACAACTTGATGCTAGTGATGACCCACGATATCCGGCGCGCCGGTTACTGGGGGGGCGCGGTGTCAGGCTGGGATATTGACGACCAAATCAATCCTTTTATGGCCGCAGGAGTCGATCTCACGATCAATAACGATTGGGATGGGCTCGGTAATGACTGTATCGTCTACAGCTACGACTTCAATAACAACGGAACAGTTGATAACTCAGAGCTTGTCGGATTCAGACGAAACTCAGATGCGAGTGTTTCGATGCGAGTTCAAGGAACAGATCCAGATAGCTGTGACGATGCTGGTGGTACTTGGGAGCAACTGACTATCACAGAAGACAGCGAGCAAGTCAGCATAACTGATTTCAATTTATCGCTGGGAAGTCTTCCGCCTGACACAACAATTGATGGTAGCGGTCCCTACCCCGCACAGGTTGGCTTCTCTCAGTGCGACAACGTAGACGATTCAGTCAGCGCTGCTGATCCTAGTGTGGATTGTTCTGGTTACTCACCTGCACCCAGCACCGGCGACACATTGGCAGTGAGAAGGGTAGTCAATATCCGCATTACAGGCCAGGCAGGGAGAGACAGCGAGATATACAAGTCGCTATCATCAAGTGTGAGAGTGGGAAATGACGCACTTAAGTCTGCACCTTAAATACAGAGAGTTGAATAGCTGCAACTCGCAGCGATCTCGTGAGTCTGGGGCTGCAACCCTCGTCACCGCGATCGTACTCATGATCGCTGCAACGATCCTAGCATTTTTGTCAGCGCAAATTGTTCTTGATGAAACACAAGTCACAAGCAACGATTTCCGAACTTCTCAAGCCACCGAAGCTGCGCTGGCCAGCATCGATGCAGGGCTCGCCTTCTTCAATAATAATGGGACTCAAATTGATACAGCGTCGGTCGAGCCAACTGCTATACAGTTAACGAACCTAGAAAACAGCTGCAGTTTCACAGCCGGCGCGACTAGTGCAACCGAACTCACATCAACCAACGGACTTTATTACTTCGCAAACAACTCCAGCACTGACTCTGATCGATGTGGCGCAAACGGCGCAACTAATACAGGGACGCTGTTTGGTATGGGGTGGAGCGATGACTGTAGTGCAAAACGAACAATTTCAGTCTGCTTAGGTGTTGTTCCTCTGTTTGGAGAGGGCGAGGGTCCGAAACAGCCTTTCATAACCAAAGCAGCCGTGGGCGTTTCAGGTAACGCCAGTATTGTAAACCGGTATACAAACATAACTGTTTGGGCTGGTGATGATGCCGACATCTCTGGCAATGCATATGACACCTATCTCCGCCCATCGGGAACATCAATTGAGGATTACACGGAGGATCAACTGATTGATGAGGATCCAGCGAATAATGCTCAGGAGGTCTCCAATCAAACTTCCGGCTTTGGTTTGGATATGGTTCTTGGAGACCCTACGCTCCGAAATACATCAGAAGAAGAGTTCTGGGCAACTTTCTTTGGTGACACCAAACGTGAGACTCTTAAAAATGCTCTTAATGACGTAGGGCGCTCACTAGCTTCTGGAACCACACCACCTGCAAACGATACTGACGCTGGTACCGAAACCACCGGTCAATACTGGATTGACGGCGATACGGCGTTCAACGGCAATAATATCTACGGAAGCCCAGATAACCCAGTCGTGGTGATTGTTGATGGTGACCTTAGAATTGGTGGATCACCGAAAATCTACGGCTTGGTTTATGTAACCGGAGAATTAAATATAACAGGAACCATGACGGTAGTTGGTTCTATGATTTCGGAAAACGGACCAAATACCGGAAACGGGACCATGCAGGTTGTTTATAAGCCCTTTACTGGAGACGGTGATTCCGACCCTAGCGTCAGCAACTCTGGTGTCGTAATTCCCGGTTCATGGAGAGATTGGTGATGCCTTCGCCTAAAAAATTTTCCGAGGGACACAACATGAAAAACAAAGCAACTCAAGTCGGCTTTGGTTTAATAGAAGTCTTAGTTACGCTTTTGATCGTTTCGATTGGATTGCTCGTTATCGCGAAGTTTCAGTCGAGCGTCACGAGCGAAAGTAGATTTAACAAGACGCGCAGTGAAGCTCAGGCACTCTGTGAAGACGCATTAACTCCCTACAGACAGCCACTAACGTTTAGCGAATTCAACGCATTAAGTGATGTTACCAATGCCACTTTTACTGGCACCACTGAAACCATCACCCTCAACCTAAACGTAGTTAATACCGCAGCCGCTACAAAAGAACTAACCGCCACATGCACCTGGGGTAATACGCCGGCCACAGCAGATAGAACTATTCAACTAACAACCGAAGTTAGTAGCAACAGCCTTACTCTTGCAGCATTGTCCGCGGGTGCAGGCGAAAGCGGGGTAGATGGGCTATCACCAAGCTTGAACGCAGGCGCATCTGATGAAATTAGCGAGCGCATTCGGCTAATAGATGATCAAGGAGACAGAATAAAGGACGACGGCGACGCATTCGTTTCTAGCACTGCCGGTGAGAGTTTTATAAAGAACGGTCAGGTATACGTGATTGACGACTCAGGTAATACCGCGTCAAAGGCATTTCTATGTTCAATAGTAGACGTGGCGCAGGGCTCGATCGGAACTAGAGGGTATACAATCGACGCCAGCAATAATGACTCAACCGTACCAATTGATTTCGAAACTTTCAAAGCTAGACGATTAAAAGATGGTAGTGGATCCGTTACCGGTGAAATTGAATTATTTGAGCCCGTTACTCTCAACGTAGGAGCGGGTGATCAGGAATTCTGTATCCCCCGTGTACGATATAATGGCGGTGTGATAATTCCGATTCGTGGAACGATTAGTTCTGGTGTACTTGATAACCAAGGGAATGTCGTTCAGTTTAACCTCTTCACTTTCGACATCTCTGAAAGTGGAACGTACTGTGTTTTAGATCAGTCGGATCCAAACGCAACAAGTGTTCCATATAGTTGTTATGTCGGGGGGAATTGCACAAACGGACCAGCCGGAAATAATGATAATGACTTTTTTCAGTGCCCCTCAATCATTCCGAGTGTAATAAACATTGATGGTCCAGGAGGCTGGCGAGGTCGAATTGGCGTACTGGGGCTAGCAGAGTTAGGATACGGCACATGCTACTTCGATGAAGTGAAAACTGAAACGGATGGCACCCGTGATACTGCGCGAAATTACTACTCAAGATACAGCGTAAGCGCTGCGATACCATCTGCACCATCTGGTTTTGCTGACGTTGACGAATACCTCTCCTCGTTCGACAAAAATCAGGGTTTAAATCAACCCCAGATCTGCCACGATTTTTTGATCATTGATGCGCCTAATTCTCCTCAATATTCACAATTTCGCACCGCCTGTCGAGCTGCGGAGATTGCGGTCGGCGGGATAAATTTAGCAAGTAAAAATATCCAACGAGATATTGTCGTGGGCGGTACTTACACTGCTGATGGTTTAATTCCAGCCACGAGTGAGAATGCCGCTAATGTATTCGATCCGACTGTCAATCAAACTTGGTGTAGTTTGAATAGCTACTCTTTATCGGTGATCGCGAGCGGCGCTTACGTGGGCATACCAGAAATCCGTCTAAACAACTCGCTCATAAGTAGTGAGTACGTATGCGACTACAACCTTAATCCTAGCAATGTTCTGACAAGTTACTCATGCAATTTTGAGGCTCCGGCAGGTTCCATTACCGTATCAGGTAATCAAGGTAGTTCGTTCACAGCATCTGCACCATGCGATTTACCCCTTACGCTTAACAGCGACGGTACTTTCTCAGATACAAGCAGTTCCGCGGTGAGTTCTTGTACAGTCAATTTTTCAGTCCCCCCACTGGCAGATGGCTATACTCTTTTTGACGTCACTGGTGTTGTAACAGCAGACTCTGGTTTAGGTGCCGAAAAGGGTATCGAAAAGCTAGACCTCGTTCTCAACGATTCTCAAACGCTGGGATGCACGATATCGCAAACCGCCAGTTCGGCTTCAAACTCTTATCGATGTGATTTTTATGCGAAAACAGCCGACTCTGCGGTTCTCGTGCCGAGAAAGACAAGCTCTGGGTATACTGTAGACGCCGCAAATTTTGATGGTACTGTCAATCTGAGCGCAGGCGTCACATCAATTGCAGGTCCCGACATTCCTCTTACCGCTACCGTCTTAACCACACCGTACACAGTTTCGGGTACCCTCAACATTGCAAATAACATAGAGGTTGACCCGACAATATCTAGCGAGGGAGATTTTGCGGTTTGTTCTTTTAACAATCCTCCAACAACTCCCGCGGGTTGGAGTAACAGCAGCACGGAGTATTCTTGCATCGTAGATAGCGGACAGAATACTACGATCACGTTCGCAATCTCACCAGGATGTTCCACAGGCAGAAATTCCAGAGCGTTCTACGTTTCAGTAGACAATGGACCGAACGTTCAAGGTCTAAATACCTACAGCGCAACGGGTAATGCAACCGGTATTGATGTAGACGTCAGTCGGGGTAATCCAAACACGTGTCAATAATGAAAGAGAAGTGATAATGACAACTAGTCGGCTAAACTACACTAAGCCAAGCGAATATGGTTTTTCTCTGATTGAGTTAATGATTGTCATAGTTATAGTCGGAATAATAGCAAGTTTTGCAGTTCCTGCTTATAACGACTACGTAACCAGAGCTAAGCGCTCAGATGGGCTTACCAGTCTAGCCGAGCTACAGCTTCTTCAGGAAAAGTTTCGAGCTAACTGTCCCCACTATGCACGGGCCATATCTACGACAACCCGCACATGTGACATTACAACCCCAGCGAACTCAACACTCATTTACACAACAAGTTCACCAGAAGGTAATTACGCGCTTGCAATTACCTCATCATCCAGCTCGAGTTTCACGATTACTGCAACGGGCCAAAACGGACAACAGAACGACACCGGATGTAACGTTCTGACTATCACCGAAACTGGCCAGATTACCCCCGCTGGCTGCGACAACAACTAGTGCTGAGTTAGTTCCGGTTCAGACGTAGTCACGCAACCTTCAAAATCTGGACCACGAAAGTCAGGATTCTACCAGCCAACGGATGATTGAAATCCACGCTGACGTTTTTCTCATCAAACTCAACCACTACACCTGGAATCTCGCCACCGGGTTCCTGAAATGAAACCACCAAGCCCGGTTCCAGTTCCATATCTTTAAAGTCAGAGCGCTTCATGCGCTGGATGTTGCTGGGGTTATGCTGTCCAAAGCCGCGCTCTGGCGCGATGGTGAGCTCAACGTGATCACCAACCTTTAGGCCCGTAAGCGCAGCTTCAAAACCTTCTGGGATATTGCCATCACCAACTTCAAACTCCGCGGGCGCTTTATCGAAGTTAGTATCGATAATCTGGCCATCTTCGAGTTTGATAGCGAAGTGCATAGTAACTTTACGGCCTGGGCCGATGGTGAGCTGGCTCATTGAAAATCCTATTCTGAAGCGGCTGCTTCGCGCGCTTTGGCGAA
>JABXHP010000361.1 GCA_013373575.1 Oceanospirillaceae bacterium
AACTGACGAATCGCGAGAAACAGGTGCATTTTGGCACGCTTTCTGCTTAATCAAATAGACGAAACAATCTAAGAGCAGAGACAGATGAACCTGACTTCAAACGAACAGCTGGATACCATAATCACTTTTGCAGCTCGCACTCATATGGAAAAGCTGCGAACAACGAGCGCACCGACAGCGGCGGATGAGGCGTATATCGCTATGCAGCATCTCTGGAACGCGGTTACTAACGCCCCCGGCAGAATCAATCCAGGTACAGCAGAGGAACTTGCCGAACTGAAAATGGAAGCGGATTGGCTGGCGGTAGAGCAGTACCGTTAGCCACTTACTCTATTGTCTGATACGTCCGTGGCTGCGTATCAGACAATAAGACAACCAAAGGGTGTGAACTAGTCACTGATGACCATAACACCCTCGATCTCGATATCAGCAGCCTTAGGCAGCGCCTTTACAGCGAAAGCAGCACGTGCAGGGTATGGCTCTTCAAAATAACGCGCCATCACCTCATTCACCTGCGGGAAGAAGTCCATATCAGAGAGCAGAATAGTGAGCTTAACGATATCGCCCATCTCTCCACCCGCTGCAGTAGCAACAGCTTTAAGGTTTTCAAATACGCGCACAGCCTGAGCTTCGAAACTCTCTGTAACCATCTCCATCGTTGCTGGGTCCAGAGGAATCTGACCCGACATGTAAACGGTATTACCGACTTTGACTGCCTGTGAGTAGGTGCCGATAGCAGCTGGTGCATTCGGGGTACTGATGGTACTGCGGTTTGACATCTGTAGTGCTCCTTCAATGAATATCACGATGCCATGCATTATCCCAACCTATTGGCTTGGAGCAAGCATTTTCCCGATAGACTAGCCTCTGCGCAGTCACCCTCGTAAAATTGAGCGAAACCACCTACAAGGAACTCTCATGGCGTTAGTACGGCTAGATCAACTGCTTGTTGAGCGCGAACTCGTCACCAGTCGATCGCAGGCCCAGCGCATCATAAAAGAGGGGCGTGTAGAGGCGGAAATTGGCGGCTGGCAGCAGCTCGCTAAAAGCTCGATGAAACTAGATAACGAAACGCCACTTCGCATTATTGAGGACGAATCGGACCGCTACGTGTCGCGCGGTGCGCTAAAACTTAAGGCTGCTTATGAACATTTGAGCCTCAATTTTGAGGGCCTTGTAGCGATAGACGTTGGACAATCGACCGGCGGTTTTACCGATTACTTGTTGCAACAAGGTGCGGCCAAGGTGGTTGGTATAGAAGTTGGGCACGACCAACTTGCGCCACGCTTACGCAACGACTCGCGAGTGATCTGCATAGAGGGCTATAACGCTCGCAACCTCCAGCTGGACCTGCTTGAGCTGACTCCAGAAGGGCGTTTCGATATCGCGGTCATGGACGTCTCGTTTATCTCTCAGACACTGATACTACCAGGACTCTGCGGCCTTCTAACTAGCGGCTCAAGACTTGTGACACTGGTAAAGCCTCAATTTGAGCTAGGCCCTGAGCATATCGGGCGTGGTGGTTTGGTGAAATCAACGCACCTGTATGCTGACCTAAAAACGAGTATGTGCGAGTTGGTGGAGGGCCTCGGTATGAGCGTTGAGACCTATATAGCCAGCCCAATCAAAGGGGGTGATGGGAATCAAGAGTTTATTCTGGTGGCAAGCAAGAAAAGACCCGCCACCTCATAAGAGGGGCGGGAAACCTGGACGGTTTAAAATCGTTAACTCGGCTTAGTCTGCCTGACGACGCAGGAAGGCTGGAATATCCAGAAACTCCATGTCATCCGTACCAGTTTTCTGCATCTGCGGTTCTAGTGGTAGATTCTGCTGCTCTGATTTGCGGTTGCGAATCACAGTGGGTGTATCCAGGTCAGTGAAGCCTGCCGTTGGAGCAGCCACCGTGCGCGTTGGCTGCGGTGCAGCAGCAGTCTTGACATCAGAGTTAACTACACGCGCCTCCATCTGTTCTGCGCGTGCAAGCCCCGTAGCGACAACGGTCACCTTGAGCTCTTCGCTCATATCTGGGTCTATAACTGTCCCTACAACAACCGTCGCATTATCGGATGCGTACTCCTCTACGACCTCGCCAACCTCGGCAAACTCACCCAGGCTCAGATCCATCCCTGCCGTGATATTTACCAGAATTCCGCTGGCTCCTTTAAGATCGATGTCGTCAAGCAGTGGGCTCTTGATAGCAGCTTCAGTTGCTTCGCGAGCACGGTCATCACCGCGTGCGATACCTGTCCCCATCATCGCCTTGCCCATCTCAGACATAACCGTACGCACGTCAGCAAAGTCGACGTTGATCATGCCGGGGCGAATGATAAGGTCAGCAATACCCTGCACAGCACCTTTGAGGACATCGTTTGCCGCACTGAATGCTTTGATCAGACTGGTATTTTTACCCAGAACTGGCAGTAGCTTTTCGTTTGGAATGATGATCAGAGAGTCGACGCGATCTTCAAGTTCACGAATACCCTCATCTGCAATCTTCATGCGCTTGCGCCCCTCAAACGGGAACGGCTTAGTCACAACTGCAACGGTAAGAATACCCATCTCTTTTGCAACTTCAGCAACGATTGGCGCGGCACCTGTGCCGGTACCCCCACCCATGCCTGCAGTAATGAACACCATGTCTGCACCCTCAAGCGCAGCCATAATCTGCTCACGATCCTCAAGTGCTGCAGAGCGCCCGACCTCGGGGTTAGCGCCTGCACCTAGACCTTTGGTCAGTTCACCACCGATATGAACCGAGGTATGGGATGCGATCTTTGCCAACGCCTGCGCATCGGTGTTGGCACAGATAAACTCCACACCGTCAACTTCAGAAGTCACCATGTGTGATACCGCGTTACCGCCGCCTCCACCGACGCCGACAACCTTAATCACCGCGCTCTGCGTTGCGTTATCTACCATCTCAAACATAAAACACCTCCAGGATTTACTTTCGCAGCTTCGATCTCTGCCGACTCGCCGCGCTCAATAGGCTCAGAAGTTCCCCTGAACCCAAGTCTTTAAGCGTGACATCCAGCTCCCCAGCTGTTTGCCACTCGATTCTTTTTGTTCTGTTCTGTGCTCTAAGCGCTCATCAGCCGTCAAGGCCATATCGTCGCCCGAATGCGCATCGACCGACTGCACCAGATCGTTGTCAGCCGAATAAAGCAGCAAGCCAATGGCCGTTGCATAAATAGGATTGGTGAGTAGATCGTCAACACCCGATACACCTGACGGACGCGCAAGCCGCACCGGCATGTGGAAGATCTCCTCAGCCAGCTCTACGGCACCCTCCATTTTCGAGGTACCACCGGTAAGCACTAGGCCTGCGGCCACGAGATCTTCAAAACCACTGCGACGCAGTTCAGCCTGCACCAGCGTAAAGAGCTCTTCGTAACGTGGTTCAACAACCTCGGCCAGAGCCTGACGCGAAAGGTCACGCGGCGGTCGGTCACCAACACTGGGCACTTTGATAGTCTCATCAGGACGTGCCAACTGAGCTAAAGCACAGGCGTACTTCATTTTGATCTGCTCAGCGTGCTGCATCGGAGTACGCAGCGCCATAGCTATATCGTTGCTAACTTGATCACCAGCAACTGGAATTACCGCTGTATGGCGTATAGCACCTTGAGTAAAGACTGCGATATCGGTAGTGCCACCGCCTATGTCAACCATGCAGACGCCAAGGTCTTTCTCATCATCCGTCAATACCGCGTAACCCGAAGCGAGCTGCTCGAGCACAACGGCGTCCACCTCCAGACCACAACGGCGAACACACTTCTCGATATTCTGAATAGCGTTGGTGGCACCCGTTACCAGATGCACTTTTGCCTCTAAGCGTACTCCTGACATACCACGCGGCTCTTTAATGCCCTCCTGGTTATCGATAAGGTACTCTTGTGGAAGAATGTGCAGAATACGTTGGTCAGCGGGAATGGCGATAGCTTGAGCAGCCTCAATAACCCGATCAAGGTCAGATTCGGTCACCTCCCGACTCTGCAGCGCAACGATACCGTGAGAGTTGTGGGAGTCTATGTGACTACCTGATATACCGACCGTTACTGAGTGGACTTTGCACCCTGCCATCAACTCCGCAGCTTCTACTGCGCGCTGGATAGACTGTACGGTCGACTCGATATTGACGACTACGCCACGCTTCAGC
Organism: Oceanospirillaceae bacterium; assembly: GCA_013373575.1. Taxonomy (GTDB): domain Bacteria; phylum Pseudomonadota; class Gammaproteobacteria; order Pseudomonadales; family Balneatricaceae; genus Marinobacterium_E. The sequence goes on from JABXHP010000361.1 coordinate 4,160, forward strand.
CCCCTAGATGGGTGAGAACCTACACCGACAACGTCGACACTGCCGTCACCACCCACTTCGGCCACCATACAGACGACCTTAGAGGTTCCGATGTCGAGCGCTACGATCATATTTGAATCTGCCAACTGCTTAAAACCCGTCCAATTAATAAGCGAATGTCACTCGCTAGCCCTCTATTAGTTCCATTATTTGGTTCTTACCGACCATATTTTGCATAACTAGGGCTTTTCTCCCTAAATATTAGCACAAGTATCCACCAATACTGTTCACAAAAGCAACAATTCTATTTTTTTCAGAACAGTATAAAAGAGCTCAACAAAACCCAGTTAAAGCCATAAATAACAATGACTTATTACTTTAAACACAGCCATCATAGAGGCTATTAAAGCCAACTTAGAGATTATATTTTTAAATAACAAATTCGTATTTAATCAAAACTAAATTTTGAATAAATGCCGACAAATCAAAAAATGATTTTGAATAAACGAAAATAATCAAATTTAATTTTTGATTATTAAAACATAAATCAATATTTAATTTTGATTTATTTTAGAGATGCGAGTTGAGAGATTGTGAATTTAAGCACCGTTAGTGGAAACCGGTACGCACTACACAGTGCCTAATCGAGA
>JABXHP010000113.1 GCA_013373575.1 Oceanospirillaceae bacterium
TAAGAAGGGCCTCATTTGAGGCCCTATATCGCTAGGATTAGATCTGCAGGATTGCCTGAGTCACTGTGTTCATGGTTTCAAGTGTCTTAGAGTTAGCCTGGAAGTTACGCTGGGCTTCGATAAGCTTAACAAGCTCAGCGGAGAGATCTACGTTTGATGACTCGAGCGCCGCCGAACGTAGGCTACCGTTTAGACCCGCTCCTGGGGGGTTAATAACCGCAGTGCCCGATGCGAGTGTCGCGATCCACTCAGTATCACCAGCGGGCTGCAAACCCGATTGGTTCTCAAAGTTCGCAATGGCCACCAAGCCGAGGTTCTGTCGCTGACCGTTTGAGAACGCAGCAACCATCTCACCTGTTTCAGCAAAGCTCACGCCAATTAGGTCCCCTTTTGGGTAACCATCTTGGGAAGCCGCTTTTACAATGGAGTCGGCCGCATATTGCGTTGAGCCGGTCAGGTTCAGCTGAATACCGGGTTTGTTATCAACGTCATTATCCGCCAACTTATCGGTAGAGTTGGTAGGGTCGGCCCCCAGAATTTGGATACTCGGAGCATCGGCACCAAAGGGCACCGACTCTCCGTTGACGAAATTTAGGAAACCCGATGTCGTATCGAAACCGATCATAATAGGACCGCCTTCAGTCTCCTTGCCTGCTGTTTCACCCGGATCCAGCAACTTACCAATATCGAGCGGTGATTTTTCATCATTCAGGAATGCATAGAATCTGTACTGTCCGAGGAACGATGCGTCTCCGTTGACTACCTCAACTGCGATACCGCCGCCATCCGCGGGAGTAAATGGCCCGAAACCACCGGTCAGCGCCGAGTTAGAAGACACCGATATAGTTTCGACATTTCCTGCCTCCGCTTTCCAAACCACATCAACTTCTGACGTATCACGGTTGTACGTCACCGACTCAATGTTAGGATTCTTAGTGATAATTTCATCTTCGTTACCTTCGATGATTGAGCCTATCTGACTGGCGGATAACCCTCTCTGAAGCTGAATTGGCACCCCGCCAATCGTTAACTCGATGGGTTCGACCAGCACTGGGATCGTACTTAGGATGGGATTGACAATGTCGAAAGCCGCACTCGTATCATCAATTTGCAAAGTATTCACTTCATTTGCCGGGCGTTCATCTGGGGCACCACCCACAAGGCTAACCTCGGTCGAGGTTGGGCCGGCGCCTTGCACCACAACATCTCCTGCCTGGGTAGCCTCTGAAAACAGCTCAAAAGATAGAATACCGGTCTTCGTATCATAGCTCATAGTCGAGAGGTCGATACGGTCATCTAACGTGGTAAAATTCGCAGCGTTAATCGGCGACGTTATTAAATTATCCTCCAAATTTAGAAGATCGTCGAAACTTAGCTCGTATGTAGAAATACTTAGGGGTTCAAGACTGGGTTCCACGGCCGTCCCAGAGGTAAAGCCGAAGAGTGATGCTGCATTTGTGGCCCCGTCCCCCGAGGCGTCTATCGTGAAGCTGGTCCCAGAATTGACCAGCTCTGGGGCTAAAAGGCTTAACGTGTAGTAGCCGGTAGTTTCATCACGGCTAACCGCTACAAAGTCATTACCCTCAGGCGCTCCAAGAGCATCGTTAATAGCTTGTGCAATCGCATCTGCTCGTTGTGAGACAGGAGTAGCATCCAGAGAGGCAGCCAGATCCGATAAATTCAACTCACTAGTACCGGTAACGTTTACGTCGACGTCTAAGGGGGTGTTGCCATCGATATCTGCCTGCACATAGAGAGTACCCGTACCAGCACCGCTATCACTAACCTGCTTGACTAAAGTAAACCCAGACTCCCAGCCACCATCAAAACTGCCGAGAGTCGCATTGAAGGATGATGGGTCTTGAAGATAATCCGCAAACTGCTCGGCGAGTACACTGGGGTCATTAGCGACCGTTGCAGTGTATTTCAGGCCATTGATTTCTAAAGTCTCGCCTGCAGGCAAAGTTTCCAGGGTTATCTCTGTCGACTCGTAGCTAGCACCCGGAACTGTACCTGAATCGAAAGGTGTTGTTGTGCTCGCGAGCACTGTATCCGTATAAATCACATCTAGCGCGGTTTCAGCATTTGAGTGAGTAAACAGAAGAGTACCAGAACCGCTATCCACAAAAGATCCCGCTAACGCGGTGTCAAGCGCACCAGAAAATGGAGCCGACAATAAGCCGTTCGCCGCTTCAAGCGGATCGAGAGCAGCGAATGCGGCTGCCACAGTTGCCGCATTCTCACCTCCTGTCGCGGTGTAGGTTAGACCACCTATTTCGAGGGTTTCGCCAGCTGCTAACGTACCTGTCCCGTCATTAGTAGGAGCGTTAAGGAAAGGATCGATACTAGCTAGATCCATAGACACACTGGTTCTAGAATTTAAGCTGATTGTTGGTGCCACAACTACATTCTCAGCCAAAGTTGCCAACGGGTTAGTTCCGTCCGCTGCCCGTAGCGAGAAGGTCAGTTTTGTATCTTCCACGGGTGTCCCCGCTTCAGTATCACCATTTGGAAAAGCAGTTCCAAAATCAGTAAGATCGCTGATCGCTACAGAACCCGTTGACGAAGCTGCGCTTATTAATGATGAGAGATCGTAGTTATACACCTCGCGGACCGGAGCTTGCTCAACCATGTAGAAGCGCAATAACTGAGGTTCACCCAGACTATCTACGGTCTCTATGGTTGTTGAATATGTAAAAGAGGCAGGATTATCACGGTCAAATGTGCGTGCGAGCAAGCTTGGATCTTTTGCCGCATCGATATTGAATGAGAGATCAATAAGCTCTGTTGGCTTTGGCGCACTCTCTTTCTGGTTCACTGCGAGGTTTTGTACCGGCAGTATATTGCCCTGAGCATCCAGACCATAACCCTGCAGATACTTGCCGTTCTTGGAGACGATGTTGCCATCTTTGTCGAGTTCAAAGGCGCCGGCTCGTGTGAAGGTTGTCGTACCATTGCCGTCATCTAATTGGAAGAAGCCAGATCCATTGATCGCAAGGTCAAGGTTGTTATTGGTAAACTCAATGGTACCTGCCGAGAAGTCCTGCGAGATATCCGAAACCGTTACACCTGAACCCGGACTGTTGCTTGAACCTGCGCCCACTACTGATGTTGCGTAAATATCAGCGAACTCGGTGCGCGAGGATTTGAAGCCCGTGGTACTCGAGTTTGCGATGTTGTTACCTGTTACATCGAGCATGGTCGATGCTGATTTAAGACCGGTAACTGCCGTATTAAAACCTGCCATAGTACTACCCTCACTTACCCGAGTTGACGCACTTGGTCTA
>JABXHP010000024.1 GCA_013373575.1 Oceanospirillaceae bacterium
AGTGAGTTGCTTACGTGAATAGAGATCCCCCTCCTTCACATAAAGAACATCTCTTAATGCCGGCTCATCAACACCAAAATCACCAGCCAACTTCACTTCAGCGACGGTGTATTGCTGGCCTTCCGAGATACTCACATTGATGTAGACCTGCTTCTGGTCTGGACTTATGGATACGTCGGTAGAGTTAACCTCAAACTTAATGTAGCCTCGATCAAGATAATATGAACGCAGGCGCTCAATATCCGCAGCGACAGTCTCACGTGCGTATTTATCATTATCAGTCCAGAACGACCACATGTTGGTCAAACCCGTATCAAACAACGCCAACAGCTCTTCATCGTCAAAGGCCGTGTTGCCGATAATGTTGACCTGTTTAACAACGGCTGTTGCGCCCTCTTTGATATCTACATTGAGCGCGACGCGGTTACCCTCAACCTCTTCTACTTCTGTATCTATCGTAGCAGTGTAACGGCCTGCAGCGTTGTAGACTTTCAGTAGTTCTAGACGAATCTGATCAAGAGATGAGCGGCGAAAAATCTCGCCTTCGTCTAGACCGGCGCGTTTAAGAGCATCACGCAGCTGCTCCTCTTTAATCAGGTCATTCCCTTCGATACGAATAAGCGACACTGAAGGGCGTTCCACCAAGCGCAGTACCAACACCTCACCGTCGTCACGCAAAAGCTGTACGTCATCGAAATAACCCGTCTCGAAAAGGTCGCGTGTCGCATCATTTAAACGCTGATCATCGACCTGGTTGCCGCGACTGATTGGAAAGTTACGAAACACGATGGCGGGATCAACCTGCTGCAGACCCTCGATGCGAATATCTGAGACGGTGAAATCAGCTGCTTGAGCAAGGCTCGCCCAGAGGCCAAGTACAACCGCTACAATCTTTAATCCTTTCATCGGATCAACTTTCCTTATAAAAAATCTAATCAGAGGCGGGCGATGTCATTTAGCATCGCCAACGCCATCAAACTGAATAGCAACGCCATACCAATACGCATGCCGAATGCTTGAACTTTTTCACTCACTGGCCGGCCGCGAACAAGCTCAACGAAATAGTAGACAAGGTGTCCGCCGTCGAGCATCGGTATTGGCAATAGATTAAGAACCCCTAAGCTAATGCTCAAATAGGCGAGAAAACTGATAAATGATTCCAGACCCGACGCCGCTGAAGCCCCCGCCACTTTAGCAATGGTTATAGGCCCACTCAAGTTTTTTACCGAGATCGCACCAACGATCATTTTACCAATGGAATCAAGGGTCAAGCTCACCATCTGAACCGTCTTGTCCAGACCACTGACTAGCGCATCCAACGGTCCCTGGCGCAGATCAACCAGATGCTCTTCCGGCCACTCGAAAGGCTGAACACCTGCACCGATAAAGCCAACAGACTTACCTTCTGGATCAAGCCTCTCTCCCGGCGTAACAACTAAGCGCTGCGCGGTGCCCTCTCGCTCGATAACAAATTCTAACTCCCTGCCGGGTGCAGATTGAATAATGCTTACTAACGCCATCCAGTCGCTGATGGCTTGATCATCAACGGCTACAACCTTATCACCCACGCGCATGCCCGCTGCTTGAGCTGCATCGCCAGGGGTCAACTGCCCGATAACCGGCTCCACCAATGGCTGCCACGGCTGAATACCGAAAGCGCGCAACGGTGACTCACGTTCAAGATCAACGCTCCAGCCTGATAGTGGCACTGAATAGGACTTAAGCCAGCCGCTATCCGGTAACCCTGCACGCATTTCGATAATGCCGTCATCACCAATTCGTGCCGCCAGCGCAAGATTTATCTCTTCCCAAGAGCGCACGCTGCGACCATCGATTTCAGTAAGCTCAAACTGAGGCTGCAACCCCGCCTGCTCAGCCAAAGAGGCCGGTGCAACAGCGCCGATAGTAGGCTTTACTACAGTAACGCCCCATACGAATAGAAACCAATAGGCTAGAACAGCAAAAATTAGATTTACCAGAGGACCCGCGGCCACTATAGCGATGCGTTGCATAACAGGCTTGTTGTTGAAGGCTTGGTCACTCAGCTCTGAAGGGACATCCCCCTCCCGCTCATCCAGCATGCGTACGTAGCCGCCCAGTGGAATCGATGCGACCGCGTATTCGGTTCCATCTTTTCCGGTACGCAGCCAAATAGGCTTACCAAAACCAACGGAAAAGCGTAGCACCTTAACACCGCAGCGTCGTGCTACCCAGAAGTGCCCCCACTCGTGGATGGTGACGAGAATACCCAGGGTTACCAGGGTTGCTAGAAGTGTTTGAAGTAAGTCCATCTCGAGTTAGTAGATCTGCATCCAATATTGGCCGAGTAAAAAGATCGGAGCGGCAGCCGTAAGACTATCGATACGATCTAATATCCCGCCATGACCCGGTAGAATTCGACCACTATCTTTGATACCGCGCTCACGTTTGAACATAGACTCGAATAGATCGCCAAGCACCGATACCATGCCGGTTACCAGCGCCAGAAGCAACAAGCCCAGCGTGGCGCCGAAGCTCAGTTTAGAAAGGATCGAAAAACTTATAGCAACTAGTACGCAGACAGCCAAACCTCCGAGCACCCCCTCTCGCGTTTTGCCCGGGCTAACTTTGGGGATGAGCTTGTTACGACCGAAGCGTTTTCCCGCGAAGTAGGCTCCAACATCTGCCCCCCAAACCAGCAAAAAGAGCATCACGATAAGCAAGGTCCCCTGCGGATGCGCCTTCATACCAACCATCGACACCCAGGCTGGAATCAACACTAGATAACCTATAAGAATTTTACTGGGCGTACAGTTGAAGCCACGAGTCTGCGGATAACGCCCAACCCTTGTAAGAGCAAATATCCAGAACAACGAGGCGAGCACTAGAACCGGCAACTCCACCCAGCGCAACAGATAATCTGTTGTCAGCAGAAGCAGCGCGAGGCTGACAACATAGAGCATTCTATGGGTACGACGGATGAGCGCAAGGTTGGACCACTCCCAACCTCCTAGCAAGACGAGCAGCCCCATTAGGATTGAGAACGGCAGTAGCGGCAACAAAAAGACGGCAGCCAAGGCTAGCGGCGCCAAGACCAAAGCTGTAATTAAACGCTCTTTAAACATGTTGCGCCTGCACCTGTTCACTCGTTCTACCGAAGCGACGCTCGCGAGTTTGGAAATCTTGCAGAGCTTCAAGCATCTGCTCATAACCGAAGTCCGGCCAGAATAGCGGGCTAAAATAGAGCTCGGTGTAGGCAAACTGCCAGATCAAGAAGTTACTGATCCGCTGCTCTCCGCCGGTGCGGATACAGAGATCTGGGAGGGGCTGATCTGCTAGGGTGACATGTTGAGCGAGCGCGTCCGGAGTTACATCCTCTAGCCCGATCTCACCAGCGGCAACCTGAGCTGCGAGAACTTTAGCTGCTTGAGCGATATCCCACTGACCGCCGTAGTTTGCGGCAATGTTCAACGTCAGCCCCGTACACTCTCGGGTTAACGCCTCGCCTTTACTGATGCGCTTCTGCAATGAATCACTAAAGCCGCCCTTGTCGCCAATCACCTGTAGACGAATATTGTTTTTCGCCAGCTTCTTAACTTCGCGATCCAGCGCCCAAGCAAAAAGATCCATCAGTCCTTTCACCTCATCTTCTGGACGGCGCCAATTCTCGCTGCTAAAAGCGAATAGGGTAAGAGATTCAACACCGGATTCGGCACAAGCACGAATTACAGCACGGACACTGTCAGCACCCGCCTTATGCCCTGCAAGACTGGGCAGGCGACGCGCCTTGGCCCAGCGATTGTTACCATCCATAATAATGGCAACATGCTTCGGCATGGGACGCGTTTCAGCCTTGTTATCGGTTTTATCAACGGCCATATAAACTCTATTTTCTGAGGGTCGGTATCAGAAGGAGATCTTAGATCTCCATCAGATCCTTCTCTTTCTGCGCTAGCAGCGCATCTACCTCAGCTACGTGTTTATCAGTCGCTTTCTGTGCGAGATCTTCACCGCGGCGAGAATCATCTTCAGAGATCTCTTTCTCTTTCAGCAGATCCTTGATGCTATTATTGGCATCGCGGCGCACGTTGCGAATGGCGATACGTGCGTTCTCTGCTTCCTGACGCGCCTGGCGAATGTAACCTTTACGAGTCTCTTCTGTAAGTGCAGGCATTGGCACACGAATCACTGTACCTGCAGTCGACGGATTCAGACCAAGATCCGATTTCATAATCGCTTTTTCAATCACCGGAACCATTGGCTGCTCCCAAGGAATGATCGACAGCGTACGGGCATCTTCAACAGTGACATTGGCTACCTGGTTAATCGGCATCATTGAGCCGTAGTAATCAACCTGAACAGAATCCAAAATAGCCGGTGTAGCACGACCGGTACGGATCTTCTTAAACTGCTCTACCAGCGACTCGGCGCTTTTTGCCATACGCTCATCCGCGTCGCGGATAATCTCATCAATCATTTTACTCTCCAGTCGACTTGCCGCTATCTATCAGCGTACCTTCGTCGCCACCCACAACCAAGTTAACCAAAGCACCGTGCTTATTCATATTGAATACACGCACAGGCATATCGTGGTCGCGGGTGAGACAGATCGCCGTCATATCCATGACGCCGAGTTGTTTTTCAAGAACCTCATCAAAGCTGAGTCGATCATAACGCACTGCTGATGAATCTTTCATCGGATCTGCGGTATAAACACCATCGACTTTAGTCGCCTTGAGTACGACATCTGCATCAATCTCTATGCCACGCAGACATGCTGCAGAGTCGGTTGTAAAGAAAGGATTGCCCGTACCTGCAGAGAAGATGACAACATCTCCCTGGGACAGACAACGCATCGCGTTGCGGCGATCATAGTGATCTACCACACCGCTCATTGGAATTGCAGACATCACACGCGTTGCAATGTTGCAGCGCTCTAGCGCATCACGCATCGCCAAAGCGTTCATAACTGTTGCCAGCATACCCATGTGATCGCCAGTTACACGATCAAGACCAGCGGCACTCAGGGCTGCGCCCCTAAATAGGTTACCACCACCGATAACCAAACCAACCTGCACACCGATACCAACCAACTGACCGATTTCGAGCGCCATTCGATGGAGCACTTTCGGATCGATACCGAAATTCTCCTCTCCCATCAGCGCCTCTCCGCTGAGTTTTAGCAAAATACGTTTGTATTTGGAGCTAGGTTTAGCAGCAGGCATAGGACCTCCAAGAGTGGACAATACAGGATGGATCTAACTATATAGAAAACGGGCAACCCCGCAAGTGATCGCGGGGCGCCCTGACAGAATTAGCCTTTCAGCTGTTCTGCAACTTCCTGTGCGAAGTCTTTAACTTCAACTTCAATACCTTCACCTACTTCTAGGCGAGTAAAGCCGTTGATGTCAGCACCAGCTTCTTTGATCAGCTTGCCAACTGTGAGCTCTGGGTTCTTAACGAACGCCTGCTCAACCAAGCTGTTCTCAGCCAGGAACTTCTTAACACGACCCACAGCCATCTTCTCTTTGATTTCCTGTGGTTTACCTTCCATATCAGGCTGAGCCATGATGATCTCTTTCTCGCGATCCAGCTCTTCCTGAGGCATATCTTCAGGCTTGCATACACGTGGATTCTGCGCAGTAACGTGCATTGCGACGTCACGTGCCAGATCAGCCTCACCACCAGTCAGAGAGACCAGAGTCGCGATGCGGTTGTTGCTGTGAACGTATGCATCAACATTAGCACCTTCAACCACAACAACACGACGAACAGAGATGTTCTCACCGATTTTCTGAACCAGCGCTTCACGAGCAGCTTCCAGCTCACCCGCCATAAGTGCAGCGACATCAGCTTGCTTGTCAGCAAATGCCTTAGCCAGAACTGTATCAACGAAGCCTAAGAAGTTGTCATCACGAGCCACGAAGTCAGTTTCAGAGTTAACTTCTACAACGACTGCGTAGCTGTTGTCGTCAGCAACTTTGACGCGAACTACACCATCAGCCGCTGTACGGCTTGCTTTCTTCGCAGCTTTCAAACCAGAGGCTTTACGGAGATCATCAATCGCCTTTTCGATGTCACCTTCAGCTTCTACCAGTGCTTTTTTGCACTCCATCATGCCAAGACCGGTGCGCTCGCGCAGCTCCTTAACCATTGATGCAGAGATGTTTGCCATGTCGCAATCCTCTAAATTCTTCAATAACTTAAATCAGACTTAAAAAAGGGGAGCTTGGCTCCCCTTCTCGTAAACTTATCATCCTAAGATGAAGCTTTTACTGCACTTACTCAGCTGCAGCCTGCTCGTCAACTTCAACGAAGTCGCTTTTTGCACCCGCATTAGCATCGCTGCCTTCAACACAGGCATCAGCAATAGACTGAGCGTAGATCTGAATAGCGCGCAGAGCGTCATCGTTACCTGGGATAACGTAGTCAACGCCATCTGGGTTGCTGTTAGTATCAACGATACCGATAACAGGGATACCCAGCTTGTTTGCTTCATTGATAGCGATACGCTCGTGATCAACGTCGATTACAAACAGCGCATCAGGTAGGCCGCCCATATCTTTGATACCACCGATAGAGAGCTCAAGCTTCTCCATTTCGCGGCGACGCATCAGAGCTTCCTTCTTAGTCAGCTTCTCGAAAGTACCGTCCTGAGACTGCGCTTCCAGGTCACGTAGACGACGGATCGACTGACGGATAGTTTTGTAGTTGGTCAGCATACCACCCAACCAGCGGTGGTTTACGTAAGGCATTCCTGCGCGGCTTGCCTCTTCTTTAACCACTTTCGACGCAGCACGCTTAGTACCGACAAACAGAACTTTGTTCTTGTTTGAAGCCATGTTTTTAACGACAGCCAGAGCGTCGTTCATAGCAGGCAGTGTGTGCTCAAGGTTGATGATATGAATTTTGTTACGCGCGCCGAAGATGAATTTCGACATTTTCGGGTTCCAGTAACGAGTCTGGTGACCGAAGTGAACACCTGCTTTGAGCAGGTCACGCATGCTGACTTTTGCCATTTTTGGTATTTCCTCTAAATGGGTTCTAACCTCCACAACCCCCATCTGCCAACCGTTTCCGGCACCCAGGCAGTCTGTGACGAGCTGTGTGTGTTGTGTTTAAGCACCCTCCAAAATGGGAGTACTTTTCGTTTGTGTGCCGAAGCACGAAATTTTGGAGCGCAGTTTATATCACAACACCAAATAAAAATGAAGCGAACTTTGGTGTCTTGCCCTCTCTACGGTACACTTAACTGCATTGGATAGTTCCACTAGCTTCAATAGATCGTTCCAACCAAAGATTGCAGTCGCTGCAGCGTTTTCCAACAGTAGGATTTACTCAGGACACCGAGATGAGCATCAAGATTAAGACAGACCTCGAAATTGAAAAAATGCGCGTAGCTGGCCGCCTAGCGGCCGAAGTCCTTGAGATGATCGAGCCTCATGTGCAGCCGGGCGTTACCACCAATGAGCTGAACGAGATCTGCCACAAATACATCGTTGAGCAGCAGGACGCTATTCCGGCACCACTGAACTATCACGGTTTTCCAAAATCCATCTGCACGTCAGTCAACTCGGTTGTTTGCCATGGTATACCCAACGATAAAGCGTTGAAGAACGGCGACATCATAAATATCGATATCACCGTAATTAAAGATGGCTATCACGGCGACACCAGCAAGATGTTTTTCGTGGGCGATGCCGCGCCGCATGCGGTGCGTCTGTGTAAAGTGACCCAAGAGTGCATGAATCTCGGTATCGAAATGGTTAAGCCAGGCGTACAGCTAGGCGATATTGGTCACGCCATTCAGAAACATGCCGAGGCGCACCACTATTCTGTAGTGCGTGAATACTGTGGCCACGGTATCGGTGCAGAGTTTCACGAGGATCCGCAGGTACTCCACTACGGCAGACCTGGCACGGGTGAAACGCTGGTGGCAGGTATGTGCCTGACTATCGAGCCTATGATCAACGCAGGCAAACGCAACGTTAAACTCAACAAGCGTGATGGCTGGACTGTAGAGACTATTGATCGCCGCCTATCAGCACAGTACGAGCATACTATTTTGGTGACTGACACCGGTTTCGAGATTCTGACTCTGAGAAACGAAGAGCGAGCCTAACTAATCCCTTACTGGATAACTTTGCTATGCAATTAACTGCTGTACCGATTCGTGGGGTTGAAGCCTTCTTTGATCTGGACCAGCTCATTGCTGAGACAGAAACTTACGGCCTTGTTAAGGCGCTTAAAGGCGCTTTGGCTCGATCAACTGAATCTCTTCACGCTGCCTTTATCGATAAAACCGATATTCGTACACTGGTGTATGGCCGCGCTTGGGTAATAGACCAACTACTAAGGTATGCTTGGAAGCAGTATGAGTGGCCGGCAGAGTCTTATCTCAGCCTCATTGCGGTAGGCGGATATGGCCGCGGTGAGCTTCACCCCCACTCAGATGTCGATATCCTAATATTAACCGATGAACTTGATGCGAAAGAGTTTGAAGCAAGCATCAGCGCCTTCTTAACTCTGCTTTGGGATATCAATCTCGATATTGGATCTAGCGTGCGCACTATCGAGGAGTGCTATAACGAAGCTCGCAATGACATCACCATTGCAACCAACCTGATTGAGTCTCGCACCTTAGTGGGCGATGACCAGCTGCGGCAGCGAATGTACGAGCAGGTGACCTCCGAAGAGGCTTGGTCTGATGCGGAGTTTTTCAAAGCTAAGCTCAAAGAGCAGACCGAACGTCACCAGCGCACAAATAACACAGAGTACAATCTTGAGCCCAATATCAAGAACTCCCCCGGCGGCCTGCGCGATTTACAGACCATCGGCTGGGTCGCTAAGCGCCATTTCGGTGCTACCTATATCAAGGATCTCGTAAAACACGGCTTCCTCACCGAAGAGGAGCTCGAAATCTTAAACCGCGGCGAAATGTACCTCTGGCGCGCCCGGTATGCGCTACACATGAAGAGCAAGCGCAAAGAGGATCGACTACTGTTCGACCACCAGCGCACACTCGCCCCCTTCTTCGGCTATGAAGATGAGGAGGGCGCGCTAGCCGTAGAACAGTTTATGAGTCAGTACTACCGCGTGGCACAGCGCATGTCGGCTTTTAACGATATGCTGCTGCAGTACTTTGATGAAGTAATTCTGCGCGCCGATATCGAGCAGGATATTCGCCAGATCAACAGCCGTTTTATCGTTCGCGACAACTATCTGGCAGCTGCCTACCCAACGGTTTTCGAGCACAACCCTTTCGCCTTGATGGAGCTCTTTGTCATCATGGCGCACAACACAGATATCAAAGGGGTGCGCGCATCAACTATCCGCCTGATTCGTAATCACCGCCACCTCATTGATGATGACTTTCGCAATGACCTGCGCAATACCAGCCTCTTCATGGAGCTATTACGCTCACCAGAGCGCGTCTCTACCGAGCTAAAGCGCATGAATCGCTACGGCATCCTCGGCCGCTACCTGCCGGAGTTTGGCAAAATTGTAGGCCAGATGCAGCACGACCTATTCCATATCTACACCGTTGATGCGCATACCCTAAAAGTGATTCAGATGATGCGCCAGTTCCGCCATCGCGATCACCGGGACATCTTTCCCATCGCTCATCGCGTGGTAAACAACATCCCAAAAATCGAACTACTCTACGTGGCCGGCCTTTACCACGATATCGCAAAGGGGCGCGGAGGAGATCACTCAGAACTGGGGGCCGTTGACGTTATCGACTTCTGCGAGCGGCATCATTTAGGCAAATGGGATACGCAACTCGTAGCTTGGCTGGTAAAAAGCCACCTCTATATGTCCATGACTGCTCAACGTAAGGATCTATCTGACCCTGAAGTGATTAATGAGTTTGCGCGCAGAATGGGCGATGTAACTCATCTGGACTACCTGTACGTGCTGACCGTGGCCGACATCAACGCCACCAATAATGAGCTCTGGAACTCTTGGCGCGCATCTCTACTACGCCAGCTCTACACGGAGACCCGCAGAGCACTGCGTCGCGGCCTTGAAAACCCTATCGATCGCGAAGAGCGGATAGAGCAGACCCAGCAGGAGGCGATTGCCGCTTTAGAGCGCAAAGGCATCGATATTCAAAGGTCACAGGCTCTGTGGGCTCGACTCGGTGACGATTACTTCTTGCGCGAGGACGGCCGCAATATTGCTCGCCATACCCAGGCTATTCTTGAACACGGTAATCAGCCTCTACCGCTGATAATTATGAATCAGCACACCTACAGGGCTTATGAAGGTGCAACTGAGATTTTCATCTACACGGCCAATTCACCGAACCTATTTGGCGCTACCGTAGCGGCTCTAGATCAGCTGCATCTTAGCGTTCAGGATGCGCGCATTATCGTGACCGACAACGGCTATACGCTGAATACGTACACTGTACTCACCGAAGACAATCAGCCACTAGCAGATAACCCAGACTACATGCAGAGCATCCAAAACTATCTGCTGGAGCAGCTTGATGATCCGGACGACTATACAGAGATTATTCAGCGCCGTGTTCCGCGCCAGTTGAAGCTCTTCCCAATGAAGACCAGTGCATCCTTGAGCACGGATCCAGGTCTACATCAGACCGTGTTAGAGATCTTTACTGCTGACAGGCCCGGGCTATTGGCCCGTATCGGTAACATCTTCAGTCAGTTTGGCATCTCGGTACATAAAGCGAAGATCGCAAACGTCGCAGAGCGCGTAGAGGACTTCTTCTACATTACAGATACCAATAACCAGCCACTCACGGATCCTGACTACTGCAACCGACTCACAGACAGTATCTGTAAAGAGTTAGATCAGCATATGCATTAAGGAGAAAACATGGACCAGAATAAACAGAACGAAATTGAAGCCGCAGTGTTCCGCCGCCTAGTTGAGCATCTTGATAACCATAAAGAGGTTCAGAATATCGATCTAATGAACCTTGCTAGCTTCTGCCGCAACTGTCTCTCGAAGTGGTATGTAGCGGCAGCTGAAGAGCGCGGCGAGAGCATTGAACTAGACACAGCTCGCGAGCTTGTTTATGGCGAGCCGTACGCAGACTGGAAAGCGAAATATCAGACTGAAGCGACCGCTGAACAGAAAGCAGCTTACGCTGCAAAACACGGCTAAGTGATTGAGATTACTCGCTGGCAATCCTGCAGCGGTTGCCGCGAGTGATCAGTTAGCGCTAACCCAAGCTCTCTCCACTCGATTTAGATCGACCTCAAGAATCGTTGCATAGACATCATCCTGCACAGGAAAGCTCTTTACAACTCGAGCGCCACGCACCACACCGGCGACCGCGGTCTTGAACTCATCGTTCTGCAGAATCATCGACTCGACTGTTGTCGTGCCATAAAGGTACTGTCCATTCACGATGGCTGCCAGCTCCTGATAAGCGCGCAGTTTCGAGACCCGCATCGCATTGAGCTGCTTCTGCTCCACCGTTGCACCCGGCTGCAGACTAATCGGCGCATACCCCGTTGCCTGAACCCAATTTTCAGAGATAGTTTTTGCTGCGGGCACAGCCCCTGAAGTCATCGCACTCGTTACTGCCTGACAGCCGGTTAAACTCACAACTATTGCGGCGATAAGTAGCAACCGACTCATTTTCTGACTCCCGCGGGAACACCACCCGTTTCAACAATCATACCTCTCTCTGCGGCACGCAGTGGGTCATATCCGGGCAACTGCCCCTCAAGTAACTCATTAGCAACATGTGTCTGACCCGCAGCCAACACCTGGCGAGTTGTGGTGTCTAGCACACGCGCATTAATTACCAAGCCACCGGGGTAGTGAGCATAGTTTCCTATGAGCACGAAGTAGATGCGGTTGCGCTGACGCAGCTCAGTGATCTGCTGCTGCGATATATCCGGCATGGCGCGATCAGGCATCCCCGCAACGCGATAATCAATGAGATTGTACTCATTCGCTTGCAGCGAGTAGAAGAGCGATTCAGACACACGCTCACCAACGCTGGGGTAGTCAGCATGACCCGGTAGTGCACCAAAGGGCAATACCGTCATTGGAAAGCGCTTAACACGCGCCTCGCTTAAACCAACGATTAGCTGCTCACCCAGTATCTGCGCCGCGTGGCTTAAGGGGTCAGCTTTGGAGTCGAGAGGAACTGAGCGGACATCCATCACAGGTGCAGTCTCAAGCGGCTGATCCCGATCACTGAGATAGGCCGATTTAGCCTCGTCGCCCGCTTTACCGTTGGCTGGCGTTTGCGGCATCACATTAGCCAGTTGGCACCCAGTCAGCGCTAACGCCGCTATCAGGGTAAGAATCTGTTTCATAACGCTTTCCAGCATCTTCATTAGAGTAAAATATAGCCCAGAATAACCTAAAACTGACCTAGTTTTGTGCAATACTGTGATTTAACTGATATTTAAGTCAAACTCATACTCACTTGAGTGACACTCTGACTATTTTCACGGCACTTACTAACGGTACTTACTAACGGCACTTACGCTATGCGAGCGATACTTGTTCTTCTCATTTTGATTCTATCTCTAGCACAGACCGCTAGTGCTGCCACTATTCAGGCAACGGGCATAAGCCTGATACAGGATGGTGATCTAGAGAGCGCTCGTACTCGAGCGGTTCAGCGAGCCACTGAACAAGCCAGCATGCTAGCGATGGCACAGGTGGCAGTTACTCAGAGTGTGCGTGATGGAATACTAGAGATCGATAACCTCAGAGTCAGCACACAAACCAGCATTGGGGAGGTTCGAGTCCTATCGGAGACTCGCTCGGGTGACCAACTTGAGGTGCTGATTGAAGCAGAGATCACACCGGTACAAGGTTGCGCCGATGACAATTCAGCGACGGCTTACCGCAAATCGATTGCCCTGACCCACTGGACTCTGAAGCGCCCAGCAGATGCTAACTGGGGCCGTCTTCAATCCCTTAGCACCGACCTCCCAGGTTACCTATTAACGGAGCTTGAGCCCAGCGCGCATTTAAAGCTTGTCGACGCGCGCCAGCTGCGGCTGACAGACTACCAGGAGATCAATGCCGCTGCTGCTCAACTACGAGCTAAGGATGGTGCCCAACTAAATGCACAGTACATACTAAGTGCTCAGATAGAGTCCTTAGCTATGGCCAGACAGGCCAGTGATACGCCTAATGTTTTGATAGACCTGATAGAAAAAACCGGGCTTAAATCCCGTGACGAAGATCGGATCTTCGCTCTGCGCGTCGATCTAATTGAGGCGCAAACTGGAGACCTTCTGCAGCGCTACCGCATTAATACCAGCGGGGCGTGGACCGCACCAATGCAAAGCGCCCAAGCGACGAGTTTCAGCCGTTTTTCAGCCGAACCCTATGGGCAGGCTGTGCTAGCGGAGATTAGAGAGTTGGCGCATAAAATCTCGGAAAGTCTCGCCTGTGAACCGCTCAAAGCTGAGGTTATCACTGCTGCAGGTAGCAGCATATGGATAGATAAAGGCACTGATGCCGGCATCAATGTGGGGGATAGGCTCTCAGTGGCTCGACGCCTGCAACTCTACGATGCACAGATGCAACCAACCACCTCGGTGGAACCGACTGATCTTACCCTAGTGATAGAGCGCACAGAATTTAATAGAGCTCAAGGACGCCTGAGCATGCCAAGCGATCTTGCGGGTATTCAACCCGGCGACATCGTTATCGGTTACTGAGAAACCTGCCTCCCCCCTTAACTACTTAACTACTGCTGGGTTCCGCGGATCCAAATCTCAACACGACGGTTCGCAGCACGTCCGCCTGCTGTGTCATTCGAGGCGATAGGGTTACGCTCACCAAATCCGCGGCTACTGACACGTAAACGATCAATCCCAATCTGCATCAAGTAGTTGGATACACTCTGCGCTCTGCGCTCGGAAAGCATCTGGTTGTACTCAAACGATCCGGTTGCATCGGTGTACCCATCAACATTGATCGCAGTCTTGTCGAATTTCACCAACACCTTACCGACAGAGTCGAGAACGGGGTAGAAGTTACCCGCAATACGATCACTGTCTGTGGCGAAGGTGATATTTCCTGGCATCACGAGGCGTATTTCATCACCAACGCGCTCAACGCGAACACCCGTTCCCTCGAGCTCCTGACGCAGCAGCATCTCTTGCTGATCCATGTAATAGCCAACACCGCCACCCACGGCACCACCTACAGCAGCACCGATCAGCGCGCCCTCGGCTCTATTGCCTTTAGAGACAGCAGCACCGAGCACTGCCCCGGCGACCGCACCAAGTCCTGCCCCCTTGGTAGCATTCGAGGTTTTTGACTGCTGAGTGTAGGGATCTAACGTCTGACATCCCGCTAATGCGCCGGCAATTACGAGGGTCGATAGCAATTTTTTCACACTTATCTCCAATCCTTTTGATACTCATCTTAGTTTAGACGCTTTTGCTAGAAACGCCCCTAAGCTGTAGCCAGTAACCCTATGATCGCGCTACAATCTCGCACTTGTTGTATGGCTTTGAAGGTACGAGGAGAGCAGCTTGTCTCAGCTTCCAGTTATTGTCGGATTTGGTGGTATTAGCCCTGCCGGACGCTCCTCAGGTAACCAAGCTTTCAACCGAATTATCTTCGACAAACTTGATAGTGCGACACGCCAAGAGACGCTCGTTGATCTTGCAATGTTGAC
>JABXHP010000075.1 GCA_013373575.1 Oceanospirillaceae bacterium
TGAAGGTCTCAGTTTGCGAAACTAGGGAACCGCCTGTTTCAAGAACGACGGGCTCATTCATATCGAGCACGTGCTGTAGCGCTTGTGCCTCCACGCGACGGAACTTCTTCTGACCACCGAGATCTAGAATCTCAGCCACCGACATATTCGCCAGCTCTTCCATCAAACTAGTCAGGCGTATGAAACGCACTCCAGCTTGCTCAGCCAGCTGTTTACCCAGAGTGGTTTTACCCGCTCCACGCAGCCCAACTAAGGCTACACCGTGACCTGAGTTCATCTGTTCACTGAAGCGACGCTTTAGGAGTTGCAACGCCGTAAGCTGCTTCTCACTGTCGAGGCGAACAAGAAAATTGCTTAGTAGCGGGCTAATACCATCGCGACTCTTGTCGGGGATCAGCTCTGAAAACGGGATATCAAAGGCTTCTGCTATTCGCCAAAGTACCGCCAGCGTGATGTTCGCTTTACCGGTCTCCAGCTGAGCAAGATAACGTTCAGATACCTCAGAGTGCTTAGAGAGTTCTTTACGGGTCATACCGCGCTTGGCTCGCAGCGCACGAACTCTATTGCCGATCAACTCTATGTAGAGATCAAGATCAGCTTCGCCTTGAGGCAGTTGAGTTCGCAATTCAGACATCTATCTCTCCGCAGGCGGCCACATAGGCCTCCAATCGCTCTCTATACTTTTGCGGAATATCGATCTTTGTCATCGTCTGGTTATTGACGAACACATTGACGGGCTCCGCTTCGACGCAGCGCTTGCCCTCAGGGTTGCGGATAACCACATGGAAACCCACTGAGGTTTGGCCAAACTTGGTGACCAAAACTTTGCACTCTAACTCACCGCGTGGGGTGATAGGCGTAAAGATATCTCTAGAACTGCGAAGTTCTGCGACCCGAAGCCCAGTGCGATTAGGTGAAATATAGCTCACTATACACGCTCAATAATCGCAGCAATACCCTGTCCAACACCGATGCACATGGTGCATAGTGCATATTTACCACCCGTTCGCTCCAACTGAGTGAGGGCAGTAGTCACCAAACGCGCACCACTCATTCCAAGAGGATGACCCAGCGCAATTGCGCCTCCTTGCGGATTAAGGCGCGGGTCCTTTGGATCAAGATTGAGACCCAGACATACACCCAGCGCCTGAGCAGCAAATGCCTCATTGAGCTCAATGATATCCATCTGATCTAGGGTCATGCCTGTTAGGCGCATCACCTTATTAACAGCCTCAATAGGGCCCACTCCCATAATGCGCGGATCAAGACCGGAAGTAGCCATACCGAGAACGCGGGCACGCGGTGTCAAACCGTGCTGCTGCGCAGCTGCTTCGCTGGCAATCAATACCGCACAGGCGCCATCATTAATACCCGAAGCGTTACCGGCAGTGACAGTAGCCGAATCTCCACCATTTACTGTGCGCAGTGTTGCTAGCTTATCGAGGGTCGTCTCGCGTGGATGTTCATCAGTGTCAAAGTGAGTGACGTTGCCTTTGCGATCTTTGATTTCGATGGGCAGGATCTCTTCAGCGAAGTACCCCGCTTTTTGTGCAGCGGCCGCCTTGAGTTGTGACTGGTACGCAAACTCATCCTGAGCCTCGCGCAAAATACCATACTCAACAGCAACGTTATCAGCCGTCTGCGGCATCGAATCGATACCGTGAGTCGCCTTCATGACTGGGTTAACTAAGCGCCAGCCCATCGTGGTATCTTCCAACTTTTGGGCACGGCCGTAGGCACTGTCAGCTTTGCCCATGACAAACGGAGCACGGGTCATAGACTCAACACCGCCAGCGAGACCAACTTGTAGGTCGCCGGCACGGATGCCACGAGCGATCGTACCAACAGCGTCCAAACCTGACCCACAAAGTCGGTTAATCGTAGCTGCAGGTACCGACGTCGGTAGTCCGCCTAATAGTACAGACATGCGAGCAACGTTACGGTTATCTTCACCTGCTTGGTTGGCACAACCCATGATAACATCATCAATCACCGCGGGATCAAAACCTTCAACCTGAGCAAGGGTTCCAGCGATAATCTGTCCGAGCATATCGTCGGGGCGAACAGCCGCAAGGCCACCCGCGTAACGACCAATTGCAGAGCGCTTCGCAGCGCAGATAAATGCTTCACTCATAGTGCTATACCCCAAAATTTTATCAGTGTGAGTTCCCTGGGTAGAAAGGTGCATCGATCAATGCACGCTGACTCAAAGCAGGTGATAGGCGGTAGCGGTCATCACCGTAAAATAGATTAATATTATCGAGCACATCGGCGACATAAGCGGTGCCGAGTTTGTCGGCCCAAGCAAGCAACCCGGCTGGATAGTTCACCCCCGATTGCATCGCAGCATCAATACCCTCAGCATCGGCAATACCATAGTGCAATGCATCTGCCGCTTCATTTATGAGCATGGAAACGGTGCGCATTACCACTAAGCCCGGCATGTCTTTCACAACCCGGGTTTTGACACCAAGCAGGTCGAACATTGCGCAGACTTCTCTCCATACCTCTTCTGGGCACTCTGGATGAGTCGAGAGTGCAAGCGATTCACAGCTACCATAGTCGAGTGCCAGGTCCATCTGAATCAGAAGAGGGTTAGCCTCTTCCAGCGATCTCTCCAGCGTCGTCTGTCCGTTTGTCAGCACCAAAGTGGCACCCTTATTGAACTGTATCTCACCATCGACGCCTTCGGTGCGTGAGGGGATCTCGATACCGCGCGCCTCAATCCGATCCAACAGCGGTTTAATCGCTGCTGACTCAACCGCGCTGCTGATGTTAAAGACGCCGCCAAAGCGGATTTCATCCCACTCAAGGTTAGCCGATACCGGCTTACCCTCAGCATAGGAGTAAAATCCACGCCCGCTTTTGCGGCCAAGCCATCCCGCGTCGACCAGCTCTTTCTGCATCAACGACGGTTTAAATCTTGGGTCCTGGTAGTAAGAATCAAACACTGAACAGGTAACTGCATAGTTAACATCCTGCCCAATCAGATCCGTCAACTCGAAGGGCCCCATGCGAAAGCCGCCCGCCTCACGCATAAGTGTGTCTATACGTGCAGGCTCGGCTACGCCCTCTTCCGCAAGTCGCAAACCTTCGGCATAGAATGGGCGCGCAACACGGTTAACGATAAACCCGGGTGAGCTCTTAGCAGCAACTGCAACTTTGCCCCAACCTTTAGCCAGTGTCAGCAACGTCTCAACGACACTCACATCGGTCGCCAACCCTTTAATAACCTCAACCAGTTTCATTATGGGTGCAGGGTTAAAGAAGTGCAGGCCGGCTAGTCGAGCTGGATCCTTGAGCGCCGCACCAATTGCCGTAATCGATATAGAGGAGGTGTTGGTTGCGAGAATCGCCTCAGGTGCACAGATCTCCTCAAGATCACAAAAAAGCTTCTGCTTGATATCTAAACGTTCAACGATCGCTTCAACAACCAAGTCGCAACTGGCCACTGCTTGCAGCTCGCTAGCGTAGTTTGTGCGTGTATAGATACCATCAGCCTCGGCGGCACTGAACTTACCACGTTCAACCAGCATATCCATGGATGCGCGCAGGCCTTTGTCCGCACGTTCAAGCGCTTCACTACTCAGGTCAAACAACACAACGTTTAAACCCGCTTGGGCAGCAACCTGGGCGATGCCTGCCCCCATTGTGCCAGCACCAATGACACCAACGGTCTTTATCTCGGGTGGGGTTCTGTAAGCCATCGTTCTCACTTCTTATCTAAAAACTGTTGAACTTTTTCCCAGAATAGAGGGTTGCGCCCAGCCAGTTTCTGACACTGACTCTCAAGCTCCAGTTGGGATTCGAAATCGTTATCCATTGCGCGGTAGAGGCTACGCTTTGCCAGCTCTAACCCCAGCGCAGGACGGTTGGTCAGATTGTTGATGCAGGTTTCGATTTCAGCATCAAAATCCTCCTCATCAACCGCCTTCCAGATCAGTCCCCACTCGGCAGCCTGCTCACCAGTGACCACTTCTCCAAGCATCACTATTGCCATAGCACGCGCCTGCCCAACCGCACGCACCAGCGTAGAGGTTGCTCCAGCATCAGGGATGAGCCCTAAATAACTGAACGGGAAGGTGAACTTGGCAGTACGTTTAGCTATTACTATGTCACAGGCTAGGGCCAAGGATGCACCGGCACCCGCAGCAACGCCGTTTACGGCGGCGACTACGGGCACGGGCAACTTACGCAGACGCTTAACCAACGGGCTGTAGGTGTTTTTTAATGAATCACCTAGATCGGGCTTAGGCTGCCCTTCAGGAATTCGACGCTCTTCGAGGTCTTGGCCGGCACAGAACCCGCGCCCATCACCGGTTAGCACAAGGAGACGAAGACCAACAAAGCGCTCAATCTCTTTTAGTGCCTGCTTCAGCTCCACATGCATAGTTTTACTGAAGGCGTTGAGGCGATCAGGGCGGCTCAGCTTCAACTGAACGACACCTTCGTTCTCAGTTACCTGCAAACACTCATAAGCGTTCGATAATGCTGTTGATGGTGCCATCGCTTTCATATCCCTCTTGTAGTGCGGTTACTCGCGCCAAGTTAGCGTAAACAGCGGTGCGTGCATGATAGAAGTTATTAGGTTTTGATGATCGAATCTTTTCATTCACCTCTGAACCGCGCGCTACGCTTCTCTTTAAAAGCGCTAATACCTTCGATTTTATCCTCAGAGTCAAGCAGACGCGTGAAGGCTGCTCGCTCAACCGCTAGCCCATCATTTAACGGGGTGTCAGTCGCGGCTCGTATCGCCTGTTTTATTTCAACAACAGCTAGCGGGGCTTTTTTACAGATCATCTGCGCCAGCTCAATCGCACGTTCTTCAGTAAGCTCAGGTTCACAAACCTCTGTGACCAGCCCAATAGCCAATGCTTGTTGCGCATGAATAAATTCCCCTGTGAGCATCCAGCGCATCGCCATGCCTTTGCCTGCCAAAGCAGCGAGCCGCTGAGTCCCACCTGCGCCTGGAAGAATACCCAAGTTAACTTCAGGCTGACCAAACTGCGCGTTTGAGCCTGCGAGAAGGAAGTCGCAAAGCATCGCAAGCTCATTGCCGCCGCCTAAACAAAAGCCGTTAACCGCGCCAATCACAGGTTTCTTTAGATTACGAATGGTCGCCCAGTGTTCATTGCGTGGGTCCGTTGCCACCATGGCGCCGCTCTTTCGCTGCAACTCATCAATATCAGCACCGGCAGCAAAGGCACGTTGGTCTCCAGTTAACACACTGACCTTTATCTCAGAATCAGCATCAGCATGCGCCAGCGCTCCGGCAATCTGACCGAGCATGTCGGTAGAGAGCGCGTTGAGCTCTCGTGGACGATTGAACCGGATTAGCAGCACCCCACCCAGGGGTTCAAGCAGCAGCGAAGGGAACTGAGCGTAATCGAAACTCATGCGTGGCCTTTAATACTTGTTTTATTTATTTAAGCTAATATGCAATATCTTACATCTTTGGACCGAAAAGTAACGGATTGTTCATCCATGCCTATTTACAGACTCGCCGGAGTTACACCGGTTATTCATCCTAGCGCCTACGTACACCCAACTGCCGTGATCATTGGAGATGTACACATAGGCCCGCGTTGCTATGTCGGCCCGCTTGCAAGCCTTAGGGGTGATTTTGGACCCATTCACCTCGGTGAAGGGGTGAACATTCAGGACTGTGTTGTTGTGCACAGTTTTCAGGATATTACCGTTATAGTTGAGGATTACGGTCACATTGGCCACGGCGCTACGCTGCATGGCTGTGTTGTCCGTACCGGAGCCTTAATCGGAATGGGCGCAACTATTATGGATAAGGCGGAGATTGGCGAACGCTCTTTTGTTGGCGCCCACAGTTTTGTGAAAACCGGCGACAAAATGCCGGCTGAATCAATGATTCTCGGCACACCTGCGAAGGTCTCCCGACCACTGAGCGAGCAGGAGATGGAGTGGAAGCACTCGGGCACCGAGGCCTATATGGCACTCGCAGAAATATCGCTAGAGAGCTGTGTCGAGACCAGTGCACTGACTCAAGCCGAACCCAACCGCAAAACGATTCAGGTTGGTAAGAAGGTAAAAACCAAGCAGGACACTTTGGGTTGAGCGGAATTTACACACGAGACTTACTCAAGCAGCACCAACAACCCCTGAATAAGAAACTCATTAAGTGAAAACCTAATGAGTTAAAACTTTTTGAAAGTCACATATAGAGCTACCAGGAGCACCTATTTCACTGACAGCGATAAACGGCCGCGCCGTATCGAAACTCTGCCTCGGCACCATGACTTGGGGCGAGCAGGTGCGCCAGCAGCCATTTGTGCTTTCGACCATTATTGGCGCAACGTCTATGGAACAGCTGAAAACCAATATCGCATCACAGGATATCGAACTCGACAAGGATCAGCTCAAAGCGATCAACAAAATTCACGCGACTCAGCCA
>JABXHP010000192.1 GCA_013373575.1 Oceanospirillaceae bacterium
ATCTCGATCTCTGTCAGCGTATCGTTGATGAAGGCGTTTGGGTCGATAACGCTCGAACCGGTAAGCGCTGTCTGACAGTCATCAATGCCGATCTGAGCTACGATGTTGGTGCCGGTGAGTTTCCTCTGGTAACGACACGTAGGAGTTTTTATAAAGCAGCTATCGCAGAGATGATTGGTTATCTGCGTGGCTATGACAACGCTGCCGACTTTCGTGCGCTCGGGACAAAAACTTGGGACGCTAATGCCAATGATAATACAGACTGGCTCGCTAACCCTCACCGTAAAGGCGAGGATGACTGCGGTTTTATCTACGGCAAAGTAGCGCGTAACTTTCCTAAGCCCGATGGCGGTTCTGTCGATCTTTTGCGCAAAATTATTGATGACCTCAAAGCGGGCAAGGATGACCGTGGTGAAATTCTGACCTTCTACCACCCTGGGGCATTCCACATGGGTTGTCTTCGCCCCTGCATGTACTCCCACCATTTTTCGCTTTTGGGTGATCGGCTCTACCTCAACTCCACCCAGCGCAGCTGCGATGTCCCCTTGGGGTTAAATTTCAACATGGTGCAGGTCTACTTTCTGCTGGCAATTGTGGCTCAAATTACGGGGCATAAGCCTGGTATGGCCTATCACAAAATTGTAAACGCGCATATTTACGAGGATCAGTTGGAGTTGATGCGGGATGTGCAGCTTAAACGTGAGCCGCTAGCACCGCCGACGCTGAAGATTAACCCCGATATTCGTTCGCTCGAAGATCTCGAGACCTGGGTGACCATGGATGACTTTGAGGTTGAGGGGTATCAATATCATCCAGCTATTCAGTACCCGTTTTCGGTTTAAGGAGTTTTTATGCGTTTGGCGCTAATTGTTGCACAGGGTCGTAACCGTGTGATTGGGCATGAAAATCGCCTTCCTTGGTATCTGCCCGAAGATCTGCGTTATTTCAAGCAGGTGACCTTAGGCAAGCCAATTATTATGGGCCGCAAAACGTATGAGTCCATAGGCAAACCTCTGCCCGGCAGAACGAATATCGTGATAACTAGGGATGAGAGTTGGAGCGCTGAGGGGGTCAAGCTGGCGCGTTCGCTCGATGAGGCTATCTCAGTTGCCGCTGCACAAGCGCTAATCGACGGTGTGGATGAGGCTGTCGTTATTGGTGGTGCGCAGATTTATGAACAGTCGCTGGCATTAGTTGACCGTCTATACATGACTGAGGTTGACGCGGAGCCAGTGGGTGATGCTTGGTTCCCTGAGGTCGATTACACCCTCTGGCGTGAGTTGGGTCGTGAGTCGTACCCCGCGGGCGATCAGCCTAACCGTTACCCCTACGCCTTTGTCGTTTACGATCGCGCGGACGCCTGATATGAATTTGGACCTGCTGCGCACACTAGCCGATGGTGAGTTTCACAGCGGAGCACAGTTGTCTGAGGCGCTCGGCGTCAGTCGTACAACCATCTGGAACCAGATAAAGGAGTTGGCTCCGCTGGGTATCTCAGTCCACTCAGTACGTGGGCGCGGTTACCGAATTTTTGGTGGTTTAGATCTCATTAACGCCGCGCATCTTGAGCGGCAGTTGGAGAGTCTGGATGTAGCGCAACGATTAGATTTGATCGATTTAACCATGCTCTGCGAGTCCACTAATTTAAGTGCGCAACGAGCCAGTGTGAATGGGCATAAGCGCGCACTGTTCATTGCTGAGTATCAGAGTGGCGGCCGCGGGCGTCGCGGCCGAGCTTGGGCAAGCCCCTTGGGTAGTAATCTCTATTTTTCTCTAAGTTGGCCCTTCAGTGGCGGTGTCGCTGCGTTAGAGGGGTTGAGTTTGGCTGTTGGCGTGGCACTTGCTCGAGCCTTGCAGGCTCTGCATGTAGAGGGTGTCGAGCTGAAGTGGCCCAATGATCTACTGTTGTTCGGGCGCAAGCTTGGCGGCGTATTGATTGAGGTGGGGGGTGACCTGTCCGGCGACTGTAGTGCGGTGATTGGTGTGGGTTTGAATGTCGCCATGCCACAAGAGGCAGAAGCACAGATAGACCAACCCTGGGCTGATCTTAAAGGGTTGCTGCCCAAGGATCTAACGCGAACAGATCTGTTAGCCGTTGTGCTAATGCACCTGGTGAAGATGCTGGACGAATTTGCTGAGACCGGGTTCGCAGAGCTGCGTGGCGAGTGGGAATCTGCCAATGCCTTTAAAGATCGGCCAATCTCCCTTTTGATGGGGGATCGTCGCGTTGATGGTCTCTGTCTAGGTGTGGATAAGTCGGGAGCACTGCGTCTTAGAACCCTCGATGGAGAGAAGCTGTATCAGGGTGGCGAGATTAGTTTACGGGCCAACTAATGCGATTAGAGATCGATCTTGGAAATACGCTACTGAAGTGGCGCTTGCTGTCTAGCGAGGTGCGTGTAGACGGTGGTTATTTCGCTCTTGTGGAACTTGAAGCTTGGTTAGCTGAGCAGAGTGCTACGCTGGAAAGTATATGGATTAGCTCGGTTGCGAGTGACAGTATCAACCATCAACTGGCGCAGCGCCTTCAGCTCCACTTCGGTGTTGCGGCTGAATTTGCGCGGGTTACCCAGTCGGCCGCTGGGCTGTTGAATGCTTACGTTCAGCCCGAACGTATGGGGGTAGACCGGTGGCTCGCTATGCTGGCAGCGTGGAATCATATCGGTGGAGCGGTTTTGGTGGTTGATGCTGGCAGTGCAATCACCATAGAGAGAGTTTCTGTGGATGGACACTACCTCGGGGGCTCTATTCTGCCAGGATTTCAGATGCAGCAACGTACGCTGTTGGGGCAGACCGCCAGAGTACGATTCGATCAGGTGCAGGGCGACCCGCTTCAAGGTGGAATTGATACCGCGAGTTGTGTGGCATCAGGTGCTGAATTGGTGATGCGAGGTTTGGCGTCTCAGATGCAGGAGCTAGCCAAGCAGCTGGTGCAGCCTGGTGTTAACTCCACTATCGTTTTAACGGGGGGGGATGCGAATCATCTGCAGCGTTATTTAAGCGATACCGATAATGTGGTGCTGATTCCTGAGTTGGTTATGGATGGACTAAGTTTAGCGAAGCGGGAGAGGGTGTAATGCTGCGCTGGTTGTTTTTGCTGATGGTTTTAGCCAACGCGCTGCTATTTTTCTGGTATGCGCAGAAGTACCATTTTGATCAGAGCGGCAGTCAGCCCGACTTTAAACCCTCAGTGTTGCGCCTGCCCTCTGAGCTGCGAGCGGGTGAACAGTTGACGCCTCGGCCGCGCGAGTGTGCCAATTTTGCGCCTTTGACGAGTGAGTTTGAAGCCAGCCGTTTAGTAGAGTTTTTACAGGAACGAGGTTTTGCGTCCGAGTATGAGGCGATGCCTCCTGTCGAGGATGGATTCCGCCTTGAGTACCCTCTGCCCGCTGATGCTGAAGCTCGGATTAATGTGCTCGATGAGCTGGCGCGGGTTGGTTGGGTGCCGGAAAGCCGAGATGGGGCGTTGGTGTTGGGTAGTTATACAAGCGAAGAGGCGGCAGACACTATGTTGGCAACTCTGCCTGCAGCAATTGCTGAGAAGACACGGCGAAAATCTGTACTGCGTGCTTCCGGCGATTTTAAAGTCTCAACGAGCTATCTGGTTGGTTATGAAATAACCAGCGAAATCAAACAACTAATCAGTGATAGTTGGCCTGGAATAAAATTTGAAAAAAATGTTTGTGAAGGGGTTGCAACCCCTTAGGTCGATCAGTAAGATACGCCCCACTTCGTTGCTGAGCCGGTATAGCTCAGTTGGTAGAGCAACTGACTTGTAATCAGTAGGTCCCGAGTTCGACTCTTGGTGCCGGCACCATTTAGCAGTGAAGTTGTGGTGGGATTCCCGAGTGGCCAAAGGGATCGGATTGTAAATCCGACGCGAAAGCTTCGATGGTTCGAATCCATCTCCCACCACCATCCTGATCAGCTGCTTCAGGCGGGTATGGTATAGTGGCTATTACCTCAGCCTTCCAAGCTGAAGAGGCGGGTTCGATTCCCGCTACCCGCTCCAGCTCCAGCGCCGGTTCTCTTGAAGAGATAAAAGCAGCACGGGCAAAGTAAGCAAGATTCGCTCATGTAGCTCAGGGGTAGAGCACACCCTTGGTAAGGGTGAGGTCGGCGGTTCAAATCCGCCCATGAGCTCCAGTATTTTCAAGGGTAGATGTAGAAATATATCTGCCTTTTTTCGTTTTTGACCGAGGATATTAATCGTGGCAAAGCAACAATTTGAACGTAACAAACCACACGTTAACGTAGCTACAATCGGCCACGTTGACCACGGTAAAACAACACTGACTGCTGCGCTGACTCGCGTATGTTCAGAAGTATGGGGCGGTGCAGCCGTTGCCTTCGACGGTATCGACAAGGCTCCAGAAGAGCGTGAGCGCGGTATCACAATCAACACTTCTCACGTTGAGTACGAGTCACCAACTCGTCACTACGCACACGTAGACTGCCCAGGACACGCTGACTACGTTAAGAACATGATCACTGGTGCTGCTCAGATGGACGGCGCTATCTTGGTATGTTCTGCAGCTGATGGCCCAATGCCACAGACTCGTGAGCACATCCTGCTGTCTCGTCAGGTTGGTGTACCGTACATCGTTGTGTTCCTGAACAAAGCGGACATGGTTGATGACGAAGAGCTGCTTGAGCTGGTAGAGATGGAAGTTCGCGAACTTCTTGATACTTACGACTTCCCAGGTGATGACACTCCAATCATTACAGGTTCTGCGCTGATGGCTCTGAACGGCGAAGACGACAACGAAATGGGTACGACTGCTGTTAAGAAGCTGGTAGAGACTCTTGATGAGTACATCCCAGA
>JABXHP010000114.1 GCA_013373575.1 Oceanospirillaceae bacterium
AATAGAGTCATCAACTTAAGAGAGCCATTAACTTAAGAGAGTCATTAACTTAAGAGAGTCATTAACTTAAGAGAGCACAACCGTCTTCAGACCGTTGAGAAAAACACGGTACTCAGAGTGCGCTTTGACCGCCTTCGAGAGCGCTAAGTTCTCCATATTACGGCCCATATTGCGCAGGTCATCAGGCTCAAAACTGTGATCTACTCGTCCCACTTCCTGCTCAATAATTGGTCCTTCATCAAGATCAGAGGTGACGTAGTGAGCGGTAGCTCCTATCTGTTTTACACCGCGATCGAAGGCTTGGTAATAGGGGCGCGCGCCTTTGAAACCTGGCAAGAAAGAGTGATGAATATTGATACACTGTCCCGCTAACGCTGAACAGAGCTCGGGCGAGAGAATCTGCATGTAGCGCGCTAGCACAACCAATTCCGACCCGGTCTCTTTGAACGCTTGTACGATACGCTTCTCACGAGCGGCTTTAGTCTCTAGCTGAGTCTCACCTTTTGGCAGCAACTCAAAACTCAGGCCATAGAAGTTTGCAATGGGCTCTAGGTCGGGGTGATTGGAGAGAATACCTGTCACTTCAATATTGAGCTCCCCGCGCTTCTGTCGGTAGAGCAACTCCATCAAACAGTGGTCATGCTGAGACACTAGTATCAGGGTTTTCATTGGCGCTGCGCGATCAGCAAAATGAGCCGTCATCTCCAACTCTTCGGCGACCTCGTCCTGAAAGTTACCCGCTAACGCTTCCAGGTCCTGAGGGGTCTCAGTGGTAAACTCGATGCGGCAGAAAAAGCGCCCCGAGTTTTGGTCATCAAACTGCTTCATCTCTGTAATAAAGCAACCTCGACCCGCCAGAAACCCAGAAATAGCTGCTACCAGACCTGTACGGCCGGCACATTCAACTTTAAGGATGTAGGCGTTTGCACTGCTCATGACGATCTCCTGATTAGGCTCTTAATGAGCGCTGTTATTAGCGAATCTTTCGGGCGTAAAAAATTTAAGTCCGCAAGCTTAGAAAGCTTACACAGGTAAGGCAAGCATATTTCGGCTTTGAGCGTAGAATCGGCCTTAACCGGCTTATTTGAGCAGACGCTTCATATTGACCGATGCATCAGCCAACTTCCGAGGTCAGATCTGTGCGCTTGTTGATGGGTAGATCCTAATCGATCGAAAACTAACGTTGAGCGCAATTTACGCCAACTAAACTGCGCCCGAAACAGTGACTGATATAGGCCTAGTTCTCTTCCGGTAAAACAGGTCAAGGTAGGACCCGACACTCCTAGCAGCGGATCCAGACCTAAAGTTAGGCTAGTACTTCAGATACTTTAACCATTCGACCTTCAGCCGCTGAACGAACAGCCGCTTCAGCTAAAACAAGCGCCATTAGGCCATCTTCACCCGTGGTTGGGGGCGTAATGCCCTGTTCAACCGCCGCTACAAAGGCACGAATCTCCGCTTGGTAAGCGGGCATGTAACGCTCCATGAAGAAGTTCATTAGCGGGCGACGTTTATAGCCATCGGCAGTAGCTATCTGTACGGTATCCTCATGGTGGTTCTCAGCCTGGGCCATACCCTCAGAACCTAGCACCTCAATACGCTGATCGTAGCCGTAGGTAGCGCGGCGACTATTGGTGATGGACGCCTGACGACCCGATGCTGTCTTCAGCAGCACATTAACTGAGTCGTAATCACCTACCTTACCAATCTCTTCATCCACTAATACAGACCCTATCGCCTGCACTTCAGTAACCTCCTCCCCAAGCAACCAACGGGCAACATCAAAGTCGTGAATCGTCATATCTCGGAAGATACCGCCAGAACGCTCGATGTACTCAACCGGTGGGGCACCTGGGTCGCGGCTGGTGATGTTAACCATCTCAACTTTACCGATCATTCCAGCATCAATAGCCTCTTTTACACCATTAAAATCGGGATCAAAACGGCGGTTGAAACCGACCATTAGCGTGCCGTTGGTCTCTTCAACCACTTTGAGACAGTCCTGCACACGCTTGATGCTCAGATCAACGGGCTTCTCACAAAATACAGCCTTACCCGCTTTGCAGAACTGCTCAATCAGATCTGCGTGCGTATCCGTTGGGGTACAGATAATCACACCATCGATATCTGATGCCGCAGCGATCTCATCAATTGTGCGAATGTCACAACCATACTGGTCAGCCATCGCTTTTGCAGCCTCAGCAAAAGGTTCTGCCACAGCGATAAACTCTGCACCAGCAGTAGCGCTGATAGCAGCAGCGTGTGCTTTACCGATGCGGCCAGCACCCAAAATACCGATACGAACTGTCATTTTTTCTCTCCTCGGAATGGCCCGACGATTTGGCCAATAAACTAGACTGAAATCCAACATTCTCTAACTAGGCGAAACTAGCAATATATTTTTCAATTATCAATGTTTTTGGAATTTATATTCCAATACCTCTTTATCGACGTCCAGATACAGAGACGCCCTCAAGTAGAGGGCGTCTTCAAAAGCTCATTCAACGAAAGCTGATCTTAGGCTTCTTCAGCGTACTCCGGAGCGGTCTTAGCACCGGTGATGTATGCAACCACATCCTCGCCAGAGGTATCCTCCTTACGAAGGTTGGCAACAATCCTACCGCGACGAAACACTACAATACGATCCACCAGGTCGAACACCTGACGCATGTTGTGGCTGATAAGGATCAGCGGTTCACCTGCCTCTTTGAGTGTCCGAATGATGTTCTCGACTTGCGCCGTCTCCTGCACACCCAGGGCCGCTGTTGGTTCGTCCATGATGGTGAGCTTCGAGTGGAAAGTCGCCGTGCGCGCAATCGCCACACACTGACGCTGACCGCCAGACATGTTACTGATGGCGTTGTTCACGTTGGGAATTTTTACGCCAGTCTTCTCCAGCGATGCTAGAGTCGCTTCGCGCATCGCCTTGTAGTCAAGAATTGAGAAAGGCCCCAATTTAAACTTAAAGATCTCGCGCCCCAAAAAGAGGTTATCCGGGACATTGAGCGCATCAGCCAGAGCAAGGTTCTGGAACACGGTCTCAATGCCGGCCTCACGCGCTTCTAGCGGACCACTGAACTCCACATCTTTTCCATCAAACCAAATCTTACCTGAGGTACGCTGCTCAACGGCTGTAATCTGGCGAACGAAGGTGGATTTACCCGCGCCGTTGTCACCCATGATTGCAACGTGCTCGCCTTTACGAATCTCAAAGTTAGCACCCTCTAGGGCATGTACACCCCCATAGTGCTTAGTGAGACCTTCCGTTTTAAGAATAATATCGCTCATTTGAAAGTCTCCTTAGGCCTTAGCCGCCTGTTTCTGGGCACGCCACTGATCCAGAATTACTGCCGCCACGATGATTATACCTTTAGCCATCTCTTGGTAGAACGCGTCCAAGCGCATAAAGGTAAACCCGGAGATAATGACACCGAATATCAAAGCTCCCAGACAGGTACCCAAGATTGAGCCGCGACCACCTGCTAACGAGGTACCGCCAATAACCGCCATAGCGATTGCATCAAGCTCATACATCAAGCCCATACCCGCCTGACCCGTCAGCGCTTTCGAGCTCATCACGATGGCCGCGAGGGCAGAGAGTAGACCTGCGATGGAGTAAATCAGAACCTTGAGACGATCGACCTTAATACCTGACATGCGCGCGGCCTGCTCATTAGAACCAATCGCGTAGGTGTGCTTACCGTAACGCGTGTACTTCAGCAGGAAGTGCATCAGGATGGCGAGCCCAATAAAGATGAATACGGGATTCATACCCGCGCCTATCGCTGTGTAGTCCTCCTGTAAGAAGGAGATCGGGCGGCCTTTAGTGACGAAGGTCGCAATACCACGCATGAAAAGCATCATACCCAGAGTCACGATAAACGGCGGGATATTGAATTTAGCGATCAAAAGACCATTCACGATCCCGGCCAACAAGCCTACACCCAGGCCAATCGCCAGTGGCACTATTATGGGTAGATCTAACCACTCTGCGCCGAGAATTGGCTTAACGTTTTCCATGCCATATTCATTCATGGCAGATTGCGCAAATGCTGTGGTTATCATAGCCGCACCGCCCACAATGGAGCCGGAGCTCAGGTCGATACCGCCAGAGATAATGACTTGTGTTACCCCAAGGGCGATGATTCCGATAATCGACACCTGGAGGATAATAATTTTTAGGCGCTGCTCATTGAAAAGCGTATCAACGCGTTCTCTGGTGTTGAACAAAAAACTGTCACCAATTATAAGACGCCCAAGGATTTCGAATAGCGCGACAATTGCTACGAGTGCAATAAAAACATTGAGTTCGGGGGGACGTTCCCTTTTTTTCGGATCGTACTTTAATCCGCCGATACCATGCGATGAGCTGGACATACTTGCATTCCCGTGATGTTAACTGCTGGTACTTTCTTGATTTACTGTCGTAGATAAAGTCAGGGCCCTGTGTAAGGGCCCTGCCGGTATTACATTTTGCTGAGTTCTGGGTGAGTTTTCAGAATTTCAGGAGTGATAAGCTCGAACGGGATGTAGTACTCACGTGGTACCTCTTCACCGTTGATGAGCTTGAGGAGAGCGTCGATTGCACCTTCACCCTGCGCTTTGGCATTCTGGAATACAGTTACATCCAGATCACCACCACGCATAGCTGCAAGCGCATCGTCAGTCGCATCTACGCCACCAACAACAACATCTTTCATGTCGATGCCAGCTGCTTTCATCGCCTGGATTGCACCCAGTGCCATCTCATCGTTGTTAGCAATAACGAAATCGAACTCTTCGCCGGTTGACAGCCAGTTGGTCATCAAATCCTGCGCTTCGTTACGCTGCCACATAGCAGTCTCTTTACCGATGATCTCCATGAAGTTACACATATCGAGCTGTACAACCTGCTCAGCATCGATAGTACGCTGTACTGCCGCTTCAGAAGCTAGGTCACCTACCAGCAGGTAACCACGAGCGCCGTTGCTCTTACCTTCAGCGCGCAGCTGCATACACATCTCGTAAGTCTGGTACGTACCAGATTCTACCTCGTTAGATGCAACGTAAGCCTGGCCTTGAGCCATACTTTCCAGCGGAGTCGGTTTACGGTTTACGAATACAGTTGGAATACCTGCTTCAGCAGCTGCACGAGACATAGGAGCTGCCGCAGTAGAGTCAACTGACTGGATGATCAGGCCGTCAACGCCGTTTGCGATGAAGTTGTTGACCTGGTCAAGCTGCTTACCGACGTCAAGCTGAGCATCAACCTGGATCATTTCGTGACCGAGAGACTCAGCGTACGCCTGTGAGCCGTTACGCAGAATGGTTGAGAACTTGTCATCAAAATGGTGAGTTGCGTAGCCGATCGTCAGGGCCTGAGCGGCTGGAATCTGAGCAAGTACGGCAGTTGCGAGGCTTGCAGCCAAGATAGACTTTTTCATTTTTATCGTCTCCTTTCGGTGTCTGGCACACCATTTATTGTTGTTTACCAGAGCCCTCTACGGGGCTTTTTCATGCCAAGCAATACCGCACTATGCGGCTAGCTCAGGTGCAATGAAACTTTCTGTTGACGCTCGGGCGGGATAATTTTCGTCGCCCGTCCTACACTTTACTGGATCGAGTCAGCAACTCAATCTATTTAGAATCCTAAACGCTATTATTTTTCGCCTTCGATACCAAACTTAGCAATCTATTTTTCAAATATCAACATCTATAGAACGTACATTCCATTTCTTCATTATCAAATTCAACAGCACTATCTATTCAAGTTGGACGATAACTTGCAGCATTAGGCTACTGCGTTGAGAAGTCTAATCGACTGGAACAGAAAATCCTCTGTTTGTGTTTCAATCGCTACAAGGCTCAGTGTTATAGGCCTCTCAACAGCTCTCGCGTTGTTGACACAATACGCTCCTCAAGCTCCGAGAGAATCTCAACTCGATCAAACTTCTCGGGATTTACTGCCAAAACCTGCCGCAAATCACGCCCAAATGCCTGTCGTAGTTCCGTGCCTATGTTGTACTTGCAGATAGCTGACTCACGCCCGAGTTTTGCACGTTGCGCCTTAGGCACACCGCTTCCCCCGTGGATTACTAACGGAATGTTAGTTATGGCTTCAATATCAGACAGCAGATTCTCATCGAGATCTGTTTCAGAGTCCGTCTGCAGGTGCACGTTACCTATGGATATCGCCATGGCATCTACTCCCGTCTGAACGGCAAAACGTTGCGCCTCCTGAGGATCGGTCCCGGCAGAAGATTCGCCCGCTGCATAGCCAACAAAGCCAATCTCGCCCTCCACAGAGACACCCGCCTCGTGCGCCATGCGTACCACTTCAGAGGTCTTTCTAATATTCTCCCCCAACGAGAGGCGAGAACCGTCATACATCACACCTGTGAACCCTGCAGCGATCGCCGCACGACACTCGTCAATATCCCGCGAATGATCCAGATGCATCACCACTGGTACACTGACTGACTCTGCCACAGAGCGCATCATCGCCGCTAGAACAGGGATGGGTGTATGCGCACGACAGCCCGGCCCAGCCTGAAGAATGACAGGCACCCCCTCAGCCTCAGCCGCTCGAGCATAAGCACGCATATCTTCCCAACCCAGACACACCAGCCCCGCCACTGCGTAGCGATTCTTGAGTGCGTCTTGTAGGACATCGCCAAGCGACGCGATCATTTAAACTTCGACCACATCGATTTCATACCTGGAATTGTCTCTAACTGGCCGGCATGAGTTGGCTGGAAGTAAGGCGACAAACCGCGTTGTGCTGCACCACCGAGAATCGTGAAGTAGTACATCTGATAACCCGGCATTACACAGCAGGGGTGGTAGCCGTCATCAATCAAAAAGGTGGAGCCGTCCACTACATGGAACGCCTCACCCGGATCATCTTCGGACTTCTGCAACAACTGCAACGCTGAACCCGTGTTGGGTTTAAAGCGGAAGTTGTAGGTTTCATCGTGCCGAGTCTCTAGCCCTTCGCGATCATT
>JABXHP010000095.1 GCA_013373575.1 Oceanospirillaceae bacterium
CGCGAAAATCATTAATATCTTGGGATAACTGCACCCGAACCGTATCACCAGACGAATCGATGTACTCATCGATAGTCATATTACGCACCCATTTGCGAGAGCTGTCACTGAAGTTCAGTGGGAAGTCGACGCTCTCGCCAATACGTGAGAGTTTATCTACGATCTTCGAGCGGTACTCTTCATCAGTTGCAGCCAACCGCGCGGGGCCCACCAGAAGCTCCTCATCATCTTCGCGCGTATGCTGGCCACGAAGCACCTTCCCTGAGCCAGTCGATAAATTTTCCTCAAATAACCAGATACCCGCAAAATCTAATGCCTGATTTAGCCGCTTATTTTGCTGGTCAATAATTGAGAGCATTTGCGATTGCTCTTCTTGAGTTCGCGTGAGGCTAACAGTGAGATCTTTGGCTTGCTCAACAGACAAGCTAAGCTCTTCCAACTGCGACCTATTTTTAACCATCAGCCTCTCTAAATACGCTACCAAGAGAATCAAACTGAATCCCAGTATCACCGTGGTAATCATGAGGCGTGCCCACAACACCCTATCGAAGGGTTGCTCCGATAATGGAACGATAAATCCGGCAAGGATAAGTACGATCATTGTCGCCGTTCGTGCACGACCACGCATCAAGGTTAGCGGTAGAAGAAACCCAAGCGGTATCAGTGCGGCGGGTGCCATGCCATTCAGATAGACTGTAGGCAGCAATAACGCAACTGAGCTTACAGCAATTACAACCCCAACTATTTTTCTACTACTCGGAACGCTATGAGCAATTAAAAGGAGTAGTGAGCAAAACACGGGAAACGAAAACGCTATCGCGAAATTATTAGGGGGCATCAAAGGAATAATCACCAACAGCAGCAGTGTGAAAGCAGCCACTGCTTTTAGCCCAAACGCGAGAACATCGTCCCTTACGCTGTCCAACATGCTTGCACCAAACTGTTTTTCTGCTGCGGCGTTCTCGGTATTTAATAACGCGTTAAATCTCATCATGTTTGTCCGTGTCCAAAGTGCTCCGGAGAAATTAAGCAGAAATTGCGCCAATATCCACAGAATTCATGCGTGAACATGTGTAACTGTAAAATCGCATCTTAGAACCAGAGAAGCGTGGCCCCTATCGTCTTCGCTATACTCCGGTAACGCGATCAGCGCCTTTGCTCGAGAAGAGTCGCTCAATCTGTCGCTAGGATACCGAGACGCGCTAAATTACTATTCAACTCTCTGATATTGATCGGTTTTGTCATCACTATATCAACACCTGACGCGAG
Organism: Oceanospirillaceae bacterium; assembly: GCA_013373575.1. Classification (GTDB taxonomy): domain Bacteria; phylum Pseudomonadota; class Gammaproteobacteria; order Pseudomonadales; family Balneatricaceae; genus Marinobacterium_E. The sequence continues at coordinate 1,270 of JABXHP010000095.1, forward strand.
GAGGTTCTCTGTCTCCTCGCCTATTACAGCCGCTGTTATGGCGACAATCGGGCCCTTGAAACCTCTCTGGCGCAACGCTTTACTCAAAGCGTATCCGTCCATGTCAGGCATCATTGCATCCGTGAGCACGACGTCAAACTCCTGCGTCCCAAAAAGCTCCAACGCTTCCACACCATTATTTGCAACAGCAGGGCTGGCTCCTTGCTTAATCAGTAGAGATTTAGTCAGAGCCTGAAGCGTTAGCTGATCCTCAGCGAATAGAACATTTTTACCTTTAAGAAGATTAGATGTAGGAGTCGCCTCACCCTCTTGAATAAGGTGTTTTGATACAACTGGCAGACTACAGTGGAGCTTAAAGCCTGCTCCCCCCCGATCAGAGTCAAAATACTCAATATCTCCAGCCAGCATGCCGGATAGCTCTTTAATGATATATAGACCGAGCCCCGTGCCGTCAGCGGTTGTTTCTCCTCGGCCGAAAGCGTCAAAAATTCTGCCGCGCTGCTCCTTCGGAATCCCTTTTCCGTTATCCTCAACCCTGAGAATAAGGTTCAGGAGGCCTGCCCCCCTTGAGCTCGTTAAGCTTACCCAAGCATCTGTACCCTGTGAGTGCAACGCAGCATTTTTTACCAGGTTCGTTATAACCTGACGAAGAGCTCCGCTATTTACCTCTACGGGTTGGTTTGATCCGTTGTCGTAGCTAATGTGCACATTGAAATTCTGTTCATGCAGATATTTGGAGAGTGAGCTAACCGTCCTTTCAGCGATCATAGACGGGGCGTCAACGCTCTTGTTATTTTCTCGAACCCTGTCAGGCTGCGTGACAATTTTAAGGTCATCGAGAATACCCATGACTGCATCGTGAGTATGGAGGATCTGTGGACCATAAGGCTCGAAGGTCTGCAGCTCGATCTCGTCAAACATCATGCGGATTGACGCCAGTGGTGTCCTCAGCTCATGACCGATAATAGAGAAAACCTGGGATTGCTTCTCTTGTCGCTCAGCCAGCGCTTTACGCGCCGACTCGGCAGAAGCATTCGCCTCCCTCAATTCATCCACGCGCTTCTCAAGCTCGAGGCGTAGTTTATCCTTCTCAAAATCAATGACTTTTTGATGCGCCAGGTAAGACCAGATTCCTGATGTCAGTAGAATAAATATGAACAACTGAAGAGCAGCCCACCGAATACCTGGCCCGTCAGCCTCTACAGTGAAACCAGAGAGAAAGAACGGCGTATTTACAATACCAAGTACCAGCAGTGCGGCAGCGACTCCAACAACAATATAGCGACGATTCGCCTTTAATGAGGCTAGAGACAAAGCAGACGACGAGAGCGCCGAGTTCTCTCTAAAGTAGAACCAAATAGAGAGCATAACGTAAAAAATATAGGCACTGATAAGCCCCCTAGCTGTAGCGCTACCCAGCACATCTACCGAAAAAGTTGCAGTCAGGAGCAGGATGCCCGATACGAACGCTGCGATTGAGAGATCCAATAGCAAGAACGTCGCCAGCATCCACATCGGAAGCGCAAAGATTGCCGAACTGCCATTTCGGTCCAACGCAAAGAAAAACAGGATTATCGGCAGAATTCCAAGCGCAAGCTTCAGAGCCGTAGGGGGTGACTTAATCCGAGAAACCGCAAACAAAATGACAACTGAAACAATAATACTACCGAGCGTTGTCTCACTGTTATCTCTAAACAATACGTGCCAGGTCGCCCAACAAACAATCCCAGAGATGAGCAACTGCTTGAACACCAACCAGCGAACCGACTTCGAATCCTTTTCGCTATTCAGTAGCGTGTGCATTGGCAGGATGATGCTTAGCAGCGTCGCAATGACACGGTGGGAAACACCCTCATCCATCGGCAGTGGTGAGATAAGCTGCACCAATACCGGAAATGTAGCTGCCCCTATACCCACAAGATAAGCTCGCTTGGGTGGAGCACTCATCATACTCAGCAAAAGCAGAAAAGCTGAGCCGAGCGCATAGGTCATAGCGCCATTCTGGTATACGCCAATATTTCCAAAGATAGTTAATGTCAGCGTGAGGGCGATGAGGGCAATTCGGCTACTGATAGCACTCTTTAATACAGCAATCAGAAGTAGCAGCGATCCTACGAAGGGTACCGCTCCTGCTACTGGATTGAGCACACGCATACGATTCAGCGCAGGGAGCTCAGAGAAATGAGCAAGCATGATTAGACCGAACAATGTGCAGAAGAGTGCCGATACTGCCAGTACGACTTGGCGAGCAAATGCAGCATGCATATAGCGGCTTGAGGGACTGGGTATATCTACCACGAAGTGGTCGGTAGCTAGCATGAAACTAAAGCTCTAGACTGTCGATAAATAACACAACAAGCAATTTTGATGCCAGCATTCATAAGAAACTCAACCCTAGCTCTTAGTCGATCCGAACTCCGACCTCCAACGCTCAACGATTCAATTTGAGCATTAGGAATAGTTCCGCATTAATTGCCCATACTTGCCGTAGACAGTAGGATGTCACGAATGACGGCTTTTGCCGGGAAATCGCGTATCGAGGGTAGCGGACGTTCTCTTTGCGGCGAGCAGCTTCAAGCGCTTGCCCTTTGAGGCAACTCACGCTACAACCCAAGGGGAAGGTCAATCCATTTTCATTGGATTAAACAGCGGATAAAAAGGGGCTCTGAGGCCCCTGTAACTTTGATGTTGCTGTACAGACTAGATCTGAGGAACTGTTTGCATCGAGCGATCGATGACATCCTGGTTCAGATCAGCGTCAACCATCTCACCCGCAAGGAAGTTCTCGTATGCAGCGAGATCAAGGTGACCATGTCCACAAAGTGCTGTCAAAATAACTTTTGACTCGCCAGACTCCTTGCAAGCCAACGCCTCTCGAATAGCAGCCGCTATCGCGTGAGTTGGCTCAGGCGCAGGCACAATGCCTTCCGTTCTAGCGAACTTCAACGCCCCTTCAAAACATTCGGTTTGCGGAATATTGATCGCTTCCACCATACCCAATTCATACAGATGTGACACAAGCGGCGCCATACCGTGATAGCGTAGACCACCCGCATGAATTGTATCCGGAATAAAATCATGCCCGAGGGTATGCATCTTCATAAGCGGTGTCATCCCAGCGGTATCTCCGAAATCATAACGGAATTCGCCACGAGTTAGCGTTGGGCAGGCCGAGGGCTCAACACAGCGGATGACTGGGTTCATCTTACCGGCCATCTTCTCCCGCAAGAACGGAAAGGCCAATCCCCCAAAGTTCGATCCGCCACCGGTACAGCCGACCAGAACATCGGGTGTTTCACCCACTTTTGCCAACTGCAAAAGGGCCTCCTCACCAATAATGGTTTGGTGCATCAAAACATGATTGAGAACTGAGCCCAGCGCGTAACGCGCTTCAGGATTTGCCGCAGCCTCGCCAACCGCCTCCGAGATCGCTATACCCAGCGAGCCCGGATGATTTGGATTTTCAGCCAATAGCTTACGTCCATACTCTGTTCGATCTGATGGGCTAGGATGCAGAATTCCACCGTAAATCTCCATCATCGTTTTACGATAAGGCTTAGAACGGTAAGAGGCAGCCACCTGCCATATCTCGCACTCCATTCCAAACTGCGCACATGCAAATGCTAGCGAGGTTCCCCACTGACCTGCTCCGGTCTCAGTCGTAAGTTTTTTTATGCCCTCTTTGTAGTTGTAATAGGCCTGCGGAACCGCGGTATTTGGCTTATGAGAACCGGCGGGACTGACACCCTCGTACTTGTAGTAAATTCGCGCTGGCGTATCAAGCAGCTTCTCAAGGCGACGAGCACGGAAAAGCGGTGAAGGACGCCAGAGCTTGTAGACGTCAAGAACCTCACCGGGGATATCGATAAATCGCTCCTGGCTCATCTCTTGCTGAATCAGTGCCATCGGAAATAGCGGCGCAAAATCCTCAGCCGTTGCCGGTTGCAAAGTACCTGGATGAAGAGGGGGAGCCATCGGTTCCGGGAGGTCTGGGAGGATGTTATACCACTGCGTAGGCATCTCATCTTCGGTCAGTAAAATCTTATTGTTGTTCTCAAACATAACACCTCACATCTATCGTTAATTTTAGCGGTTTAGCTAGCTTCCTGTTCGAGAGTAAACAATTTATGCCTAGCAATTCAAATACTGAAGACCCTTTTACACTCCCATTCGCGCATACCAAACAGCTGTATTCCATCCCTCCGACTATCTAATAATGAGCAAGGAACTCTAGCTTTGTATGCCCGAGCAGAAGTTGTACGGCACGGATGTTCTTGGTCTTTTTATAGATCAGCGAGGCTTTGGTGCGACGCATTGTATAGGTGCCGTACTCAGCAGAATCTAACGTTACGCTTTCAACCCATGTCTTCACAATTCGCGCATACTGGCGAGTGGAGAGATGTTGTGAAGCGTGTAACCGGCTCTGGAATATAAAGTCGGTACCGCGAAGGTTTGCTTCTGTAATCCAGGCCTTCAGTGCATCTCGCGTCCGCTGGGTGATTTCAAAGCGCACGGGCTGCTTAGTTTTCTGCTGAACTACCATCGTTCGTGCAAGCATGGTATTTCCATGCATCACATCGTTGACCTGAAGTTTTACTAAATCACAACCACGCAGCTTGCTGTCGATCGCAAGGTCGAAAAGCGCCAAATCTCGCACAGCTTTGGCAAGTTCTAAACGAAGCGTATTGACCAGATCTCTTGAAGTTTGAGGGGGCGCTTTTGCCCTAAAATACGACCCTTGTTCCACGAGCCGTCATGCTCTACTGAAAAGCTCATAACCTACCTCCAACTTCTCTTGGAGAATTAAGCTTAGGCTACGCCGGTGTGTTAATGAGCCAACTCGCTTGGAACGCTGATTCAGCTCTCCGGAATCTTGAAAGCGGACATTGCGTAAGCTGTCGGTGATCTACTTGCGCTTGCCCATACTTGCCGTAGACAGAAGGATGTCACGAATGACGGCTTTCTAACCGTTTTCGGTCATTCGTACATTGGATCAACTAGCGCTTAAGATCTCTGTAAAAGTTCTCGTGGGGCCCGATAGCTTCAAGATAAATTAGACGTGGAACGTCCTCCAGCGTGTAACCAAGCAAATAAAGTTGCCCCGCACTGTGGAATTTGTACACACGTAAAGTGGCAAGGTCACCCCTTTTCAACTCGCCTACCTCAGGCGATACCGAAATTTCAGCTACAGCTGCATCGACATCCGCAACGATATTTGGCTTAAGCTTTTTATACGCCCGCGCAAAACGTCGAGTTTGGAGAATCTGCCACCTCATTGTTGCTAAGCTGGAGAAAAAGGTGTGGCGTCTTCTCGTGGCTCTGACATGGATATAAGCGATTCAGCTATAAAGTCGGCTGGCAAATCAGGATTATCGAGAGCAGCCCGACCAACCTTCGCCCAAAACTCAAGCTGGCCTTGGACGGTGCGAAACTCAGCTTTAGCTGCAGCTCTCGCCTGATTGACTAGTTCATCATCTAATCTTACGGATACACTCACAATTTAATCCCCATCAAACTACCACAATTGTAGTAAACCATTGTTTGCGCGTAAAGTCTCAGCTATACGCTGGGAATTCAGAAGACGATATTATTAATCCAACAGCCGAGGATTGCCCAAAGCAGACATTGGGCTCAATGCGTATCAAGCAGTTAGTCTGACCGCAATTTCTAGACTAGCCGTCCTTAGGCTTACTCTCTATTCTGCTCCCAATCGGCTAATGCGAGTTTCAAGTCATCAAGATTTAGGGGTTTAGGCAATACAGCATCGGCTCCAGCCTCTAACAGTCGATCGCGCTCGTCACCAATGGTAGCCGCAGTTACCGCAATGATTGGCCCAGTGTAGCCCTCTTCTCTTAACTGAGAAGAAAGCCGGTAACCATCCATCTCGGGCATCATTGCATCGGTGATGACAATGTCTGGGCTAGCTTCTGAATACGCTTCCAGTGCTAGCTGCCCATTTGAGGCAACCGTAACGTCAGCACCTGCTTTCGTAAGAACGTTTTTGGTCAACATTTGAATCGTGAGTTGGTCTTCAGCAAACAGGACACGCTTGCTATAAAGCGTCTGTTCCAACTTCTCTTCTGTAAATTTCGGGCACTTTGGAGTTTTCTCGACTGGCGGAAGCTCAAGCTCTGCAGTTAGTCTAAAGCCTGCACCGCCTCGGTCACTCTCAAAGTATTCAATATTGCCCTCTAACGCGCTTGCTAACTCTTTAATAATGTAAAGCCCCAGGCCTGTTCCGTCTGAAGAGGTCTGGCCTCGAGTAAATGCCTCGTACATCGTCTCTCTAAAGTCGGGGGAGATTCCCATACCGTCATCTTCGACGGTGACAATAACGAGTGCTTTGTCACTCTGGTTGAGGGTCATCTCAACATCTACCCAAACGTTGTCACCCTCAGAGTGCAGAATTGCGTTCTTGGTGAGATTGGTAACAAGCTGTCGTAAAGCGGCAGTACTGAACAGCATTTTCCGTTTAGACAGTGAGTCAAACGAGAGGTGCGTCTTAATCTCGTGCTGTTCCGCCAAGTTGGTTAGTGACGATAAGGTTCTCTTAATGACTAATGCAGGTAGATCAGTTGTTTGTTCTTTGACTTGGATCTGATCCGGACGAATAACCATTCTGAGATCGTCCATAATGGATAACACGGTGTCGCTGTTCGCCATAAGGGTCGACATATATTGATCTAAGTTGTCCTGACTAAGTTCTTTGTAGATCATATGGGTTGAAGCTAGCGGGGTTCTTAGTTCGTGGCTCACAATAGAGAGCATTTGCGCCTGTTTCTCAGCGTTACTTTTTAACTCCCGGTTAGTTTGTTCCAGAGCGCGCTGAGCAGATTTCAAGCTCTCATCAGCATTAACCTGAGCGGTGATACATTGTAAAATAATATAGGCACCGAACTGCTCGCCGAGCGGTCGTGGCCCGATTTTCATGGACAGGTGATGGACCATTCCAGCCGATTCAATTCTCGCACGCATCTCCGAGGTTGATAACTCTTTTAAGGCTCGTGATATCGAATCATCGACAGTAGTAACTGTTGAGGAACTAAGCTTAGAAAGAAGTTCTGTGAGGTTAGAGTAATCAGACGATTCAAGCAGTGCTTCAGCAGCATAGTTGGCGCTCTGAAGCGCACACTCAGGGCTAATTGTCACAACGCCGATTCCTGAGATATCTGAAATAATACGAAGTTGCTCATCGGCAACAAAACGTCCACGAACGGCTTCATGACCCAACAGCTCATAGTGATCTGCTAGCTCGTTCAAGTCATATCCTAGGATATCTCTCTGTGCTGATGATACTCCGTCGGAAGCCGGGTAGGACTGCAGAAACTTCGCTGTCTGCTTAAGCCGATTTATAGGAGCGAGTAATGTTTGGCGGGCAGCAAACCATAGGAGCAGTCCCAGAGCTAGAGCCTTTATTACGGCAGAAATTACCGTAATACCCACGGTGGGTAAAAACACCTCCACCAAAAAGCCCTCGTGATTGTGAACAACAACTTCACCAATTTTTTCATTGGGACCTATTGGGTTAACCAGCGCACGAGAAAAGCTTGTGACGGCGCCATGCTCGTCACCCGTTTTAATATCTTCCCCTATGTAGAGTGGCGACCGCCTCTCCACTGCAGAAGGAAAACCGCCTGTTCGGAAGACGAGAAAACCATCAGCATCTAAAATTGAAACACCGTCTATTGCAAAAGAGTCCAACAATGCGCCGGACAACTTCACTAGCTGGTCTTCATCCACATACCAAAGGGCGCCACTCATCGGCTCTGAGACGCTTCTTAACTGCTCTTGGATTTGCATGTTGTATCGACCAGCCAATCGCTGGTACTCGATATACAGTTGCCCAATGGTGAGGATTGCGGCGGCCGTAAAATATGCAATAAATACCGTTTTTAATACCGCACCTGAATTATCGCTTATCAATCGCACTAAATTAACCTCAGTTGATCGTCATTGAGCGGTGCAGCTGAACCAGTGCAGATTGCACAGCGCCTCTTTTCAAAAACTCTACCAAGGCCGGATTACTCGAGGGGGCGAGAATGTTGCGCATGTAGACTTGGTGAGATGTTTCTGCCACAACATATCGGTCTTTGTTTGCGCCCGTAATCGAGTCTGCATCCGCGGTGTAATAAACAAATCCGGACTGTGGAAGGATGGCAAAGTCCGCTTTACCATGAAGCAGCATCATGAGCACCTCCTTATCGGTGTTAGCGTTTATGCGCTCCACATCCCCGCTATCAACATAGCCATCAACTCCCGCATACCTATGTCCTCTAATGCCGATGAACCGCGTTCCCTTTAGATTTTCAAGCCCGGTAAAAGTAAATTTACCTCCAGCAAGGCTGATCACATGATTTCGATCTTCGAACTGCGGAATAATTTGATAAGGCTGCGAGTTGGGCGGCAAGAAGCCCCACGTAGGACTCACCCAAGGCAAAACCCAATTGTGATCACAATCTTTTGCGGGACAATGTCCGCTCGTCCAAGGTTTAAGAATTGAGTTTAAGCGCGTGCGCGGCGTCATGACTAAGACGAATTCGAAATTCCCCTCGGCATTATCATTGAGTATATCGACCAACTTTTGGGTCGCCCCGCCTGATTGATCATTCCAGAAGGGTGGCATTTCGTGATAGCTATAAACGCTTATTCGCAATGGATCAGCGTGCGCTACCGAACCTGAAATAAAAATAGACGCGAGAAAAAATAGAAAGCTTCTGCTTATAATCATGGCAATCTCTAATAAACGGTTGATTATTTTTTTGTAAAATACGCAAAGATCGCGCCAACTAGGAAATTTTTTATCCGAAATCCTATGTATAGCCTAGTTTTTAGAACTGCCACGCAATAGAACTAGGTTACTTTTGTCCCCTTTCATGGAATTTTAGATAGTGGCTCACCCATTCAGGCTTAGCACGCAACGCAAGAACAAGTAAGTCGGAGGCGCTTCAGTA
>JABXHP010000232.1 GCA_013373575.1 Oceanospirillaceae bacterium
ATTTATAAAATCGTTGATCAGTTCGCTGAAAATAAAACCCTTCCTTGGGGTACCTATCACTACGCCCATGAACCTGCAGTGGGGCGTGTGGAGTTTGCTGAACAGATACTTGCGCACGCACAGAAGCTGGGAATTGCCCCGGCGGCTGCCACGATCGATTCAATCCGCCGCCCGGCGCAGACACCCAAAGCCAAGCGGCCGGCAAACTCATCACTATCAATTGGCAAGTTCAAAGCTACGTTTAAGATTGAACCGAAAGAGTGGCATGAGTGCTTAGACGCCACTCTTCAGCGTTTGGGTTAGATGCACTAGCCTGAACGACTCTCTGATTCTTAAATTCTTCATAGTTGGCCTATATCTTGCTGCATCGCAGCTATATATAGGCTTTTTTGTCTCAGTGATTCGCTAACTTGCAGAGAAATAAGGTATTCTTCGTTGCAAATTGCGAATTGTGGGGCAATTAATTTGGAGATCAAGGCTTGAATATTTTAGTAACTGGCGGCGCGGGTTTTATCGGTTCTGCTGTCGTACGGCATTTGATTAACGATACTGAGCACCGGGTGATGAACCTGGATAAGCTAACCTACGCTGGAAATACTGAGTCTTTGGCTAGCGTGGCAGGTTCGGATCGTTATCAGTTTAGTCAGACAGACATCTGCGATCGCCCTGCGCTTGATGCGCTCTTCGCAGATTTTCAGCCCGATATCATCATGCATTTGGCTGCTGAGAGCCACGTAGATCGCTCGATAGAGGGCCCCGCTGACTTTATCGAGACGAATATTGTTGGGACCTACCAGTTACTTGAGGCAGCACGAACCTACTGGGGTCAGTTATCAGGCGATAAGAGAGCGAGCTTCCGCTTCCATCACATCTCTACCGATGAGGTGTATGGCGACCTTGAAGGTACGGATGATCTCTTCACTGAAACTACGCCCTATGCACCAAGTTCCCCCTATTCAGCGTCGAAGGCAAGCTCTGATCATTTAGTGCGTGCATGGCATCGCACCTTTGGCCTGCCTGTGGTTTTGACTAACTGTTCAAACAACTATGGGCCGTACCACTTTCCCGAAAAACTGATCCCTCACATGATTCTGAATGCTTTGGCGGGTAAGGCGTTGCCTGTCTACGGTAAGGGCAATCAGATACGTGATTGGCTCTATGTAGAGGATCATGCGCGTGCACTGGTGCTCGTTGCTACAACTGCAGCGGTTGGCGAAACCTATAACATTGGTGGCCATAACGAGAAGCAGAATATCGAAGTGGTGCATACGCTGTGTGAGCTACTGGAAGAGCTTCATCCAGAAAAGCCTGCGGGTATTGCTGAGTACAAAGAGCTTATTACTTTTGTCAAAGACCGCCCGGGACATGACCTTCGCTACGCCATAGACGCGAGCAAGATTGCAGCAGACCTGGGTTGGAAACCGCAAGAGACCTTCGAGACGGGGCTGCGCAAAACCGTGCAGTGGTACTTGGAGAACCCTGATTGGTGGCAGCGCGTGCTCGATGGTGACTACCGCCTTGATCGTATTGGTGAAGATAAGGGCGCGGCTTAAGCCGTATCAGGGAGAGAACAATGAAAGGCATTATTCTTGCGGGCGGTTCCGGCACGCGTCTACATCCAATCACTAAGGGCGTCTCTAAACAGATGCTGCCGATTTACGATAAGCCGATGATCTACTATCCGCTGTCGGTGCTGATGCTGGCGGGAATCAGGGAGGTGTTGGTGATATCAACACCCACGGATCTTCCCAATTTTAAGAACCTACTGGGTGACGGCTCCGATTTTGGTATTGAGTTGAGCTATGCCGAGCAGCCATCCCCAGACGGTCTAGCGCAAGCGTTTATTATCGGCGAAGAGTTCATCGGTGATGACAATGTCTGTCTAATTTTGGGTGATAACATCTTTTACGGTTACGGCTTCAGTGCGATGTTGCGTGAGGCCTCGGCTCGCAGCGCCGGTGCAACAGTTTTTGGCTATCACGTTACAGATCCAGAGCGCTTTGGTGTGGTTGAGTTTGATGTCGAGGGTAAGGCTATCTCAATTGAAGAGAAGCCAGAAAAGCCGAAGTCTAACTACGCTGTTACCGGGCTCTACTTCTACGATAATCGTGTGGTTGAGATTGCCAAGAACATTAAACCGAGCCCACGTGGTGAGCTAGAGATTACCGACGTAAACAACGCCTACCTGCAGGCCGGTGACCTCAATGTCAGCCTCATGGGGCGTGGTTTTGCCTGGTTGGATACGGGTACTCATGATTCTTTGATGGAGGCGGGGCACTACGTGCAGACGATAGAAGCGCGTCAGGGCCTTAAGGTCGCCTGTCTTGAGGAGATTGGATACCGTAACGGATGGCTGACTAAAGAGAAACTGCTTGAGCAAGCTGTTGCATTGAAGAAGACCGGCTATGGGCGGTACCTTGCCCAAATCGCTGAAGAGGGTTCGCCGCGATGAATGTTATTGAAACCAAGCTGCCTGGTGTTCTTATTATCGAACCAAAAGTCTTCGGTGATCATCGCGGTTTTTTCAAAGAGACCTATCAGGCCGAACGCTACGCTGAGGCCGGTATCGCTCTCCCGTTCGTGCAGGATAACCACTCGCGTTCTCAGAAAGGTGTGCTGCGTGGCCTGCATCTTCAGAAGACGCGCCCTCAAGGTAAGCTGGTGAGCTGCTCACGTGGCGTTGTCTATGACGTGGCCGTAGACGTTAACCCTCAGTCTGACACCTTCGGGCAGTATGTCGGCGTAGAGCTGACGGAAGATAACCACCGCCAGCTCTGGATTCCGCCCGGTTATGCGCATGGATTCTGTGTGCTATCCGACGTGGCAGACTTCCAATACAAATGTACCGACCTCTACTTCCCGGAGGATGAGGGCGGTCTGATCTGGAATGACCCAGAGGTCGCCATAGACTGGCCAATTGATCAGCCAGCGCTCTCGGAAAAGGACCAAACGCTCCCAACGCTTGCACAGATTCGTGCCAACGGTGGGGTATAAAACATGCGGATTTTAGTTGCTGGCGGTCAGGGGCAGGTTGGCAGCGCGCTTGCACAGCAAGGCTTGGAACAGAGCCTGGACCTTATCGCTCTAGGTCGGCAGGATTTGGATATCACCAGCGCCGAGTCGATTGCATCTGTGTTTGCTAAGTACGAACCGGATCTGCTTATCAATGCCGCGGCTTACACCGCAGTTGATAAGGCCGAGTCCGAACCTGAGCTTGCCTATGCAATCAACGAGACAGCCACGGCACTCCTAGCAGATGCCTGTGCGGCGCGCGATATCCCAATGCTGCACATCTCAACGGATTACGTCTTTGATGGCACCAAGGATTCGCCCTACGCTGAGGCCGATCCTGTTAATCCAATTGCGGTATATGCCAAGAGCAAGGAAGCAGGGGAGCGAGCTCTGCGAAAGAGACTAGAGCGTCATATTATTCTGCGCACGAGTTGGGTGTTTGGCCTGCAAGGCAATAATTTTGTAAAGACAATGGTGCGTCTCGCGAAAGATCGGGATCGCTTGACGGTTGTTGCTGATCAGTTCGGCGGGCCGTCTAGTGCACGCGGTATTGCTCAAGCGCTGTTGACGATTGCTGCGCAATACCAGAGCGGTACTTCGGTGGCTTGGGGTACGTACCATTATTGCCAGAAGCCCTATGTG